>JAUVYU010000155.1 GCA_030602935.1 Candidatus Bathyarchaeota archaeon
CGAAGCCGTCTCCCTTCTCTATCGCCCCCTCCTCGAGGAGGTCCTGTACCCTCTTCCTCACCGTCACCCTGGAGGCCGTTCCCCTCTCCCTCTCCACCTCCCGGGTCATCTGGGAGATGTTCATGGGCCCCCTGAGGGCGAGGGAGTTCAAAATGATCCGGGAGACCTCGTCCCTGGAGTCAGGGGTCCTCTCCAGGTACCTGCGGACGCCGAGGAGGCGCTGGATGAGCTTGAGGGGCTCCCCGTACAGGGCGGCCCCCACCTTCAGGTCGCCCATCAGCTGGGCGAGTTCCGGGTACTGCCGACTCTCGGTGAGGATCGCCTCAAAGTAGTCGAGTCTACGCATCATCCTCTCCATCTTCTCGTTGAGAGACTTCAGGTCATCTTCAGCGCCGGACAACTCGACCACCGAATATATCTACCCTGTCTACGGGAACCTTCTGAAATAATTTGGTGGTTATCAGAGATTAGGTTATTGGATAGAATTGATCATATACGGGACAGACCCGTGTCCCCCCTCAAGGGAAACCCAAAAATGGGGCGTCACACCGTATCTCCTACATGAAGATCTACTTCTCCTGCTCGATCCGCGGTGTACGCCACGACCCCGAGACGCCTCAGCTTCTGATAGATCACCTCAAGGGGTACGGGGAGGTCCTGACGGAGCACATTGGGCAGGTCACGGAGGAGTTCGAGGCGGGTATCAGCGAGGTCGAGATATTCAATCGTGACGTGGCCTGGCTGGAGGAGGCCGACGTCGTCGTCGCGGAGGTCACCGGCCCCTCCCTCGGTGTAGGCTACGAGATAGATATCGCCGAGACCCTTGGGAAGCCCATCCTCTGCCTTTACGAGGAGACGGGGAAGAAGATATCTGCGATGATCCTGGGAAACGAGGGCCTCACCTTGAGGAGCTACGGGGCGCTGTCAGAGGCTTACGAATACATCGACGGGTTCCTCTCGTCAATTTAGATACAGAAAACCCACAGAACAACGTTTACATGCAGGCTCGCAGAAATAATGCCCGAGTAAACGGATAAAAGTGCATTATAATGGTTCTCGAGAAGCTTGGCTCCAGCCTTTACGACGCAATACGGAAGGTTATCAGGGCTCCCGTAGTGGACGCTGAACTCATCAAGGAGCTTATACGCGATTTCCAGCGGGCGCTCCTCCAGGCGGACGTCAAGGTCCAGCTCGTCATGGAGCTGAGCCAGGTCATCGAGAAGCGGGCCCTCGACGAGGAGCTCCCCCCAGGGATAAGCCGTAAGGAGCACGTAGTCAAGGTCGTCTACGACGCCCTCACAGCCTTCGTCGGCGAGAAGCCCGTCTCCCTGGAGATAAGGCCTGGGAGGCAGAACGTCCTCATGCTCATCGGCATCCAGGGCTCTGGGAAGACCACCCACGCCGCCAAGCTCGCCCGCTACTTCCAGAAGAGGGGGCTCAAGCCGGCGCTCATCTGCGCTGACACCTTCAGACCGGGTGCATACGACCAGCTTGAGCAGCTGGCGGAGTCAATCAACGTCGACTTCTACGGTGAGCCTGATGGCAAGGACCCCGTGAAGGTCGCTAGGAACGGGGTGAAGAAGTTCAGCGACTACGAGGTGGTCCTCCTGGACACGTCGGGCCGCCACAAGGAGGAGAAGTCCCTCATGGTGGAGATGCAGCAGATCGCCAGGGCGGTAAAGCCCCAGGAGATCATCCTGGTCTTGGACGGCACCATCGGCCAGCAGGCGTCTGCCCAGGCGGCGGCGTTCAACGAGGCCACGGACGTCGGCTCCATCATCGTTTCTAAGCTGGACGGCTCCGCCAGGGGAGGCGGCGCCCTGTCGGGTGTGGCGGCTACCGGGGCTCCCATCAAGTTCATCGGGACCGGGGAGAAGATCGAGGACTTGGAGCAGTTCGTCCCCGGCAGGTTCATCGGGCGCCTCCTCGGGATGGGGGACATCGAGAGCCTCGTGGCGAAGGTGAAGGAGGCGGAGGTCGAGGTCTCCGAGAAGGACATCAACGCCCTCCTCTCCGGCAAGTTCACCCTCACGGACATGTACCATCAGCTGGAGGCGATGAGGAAGATGGGGCCCCTCCAGAAGGTCCTCCAGATGGGGCCCGGGCTCAGCTACCAGCTCCCGGATGCCGACCTGGACAGGGCGGAGGAGAGGATGGACCGCTTCCAGTATATAATCGACTCCATGACCCCGGAGGAGAGGGATAACCCGAAGGTGATCAACGCCTCCCGGACGAGGCGTATCGCCAGGGGCTCCGGGACCGAGGAGCGGGAAGTAAGAGAACTTATTAAGCAGTATAACGCCACACGTAAAATGCTCCGGCAGCTCAAGGGCAGGAGGAGATCCCTCCGCAGGATGCCCTTCAAGCTCGGATGAGGGAAAAAAAATGCCAGTATCACATGGACCCCGAAGGAAGAGCCGCAGCGTGCTCACGAAACGCGTCAGGGAGAAGGGAAAGCTAGGCCTCAGCAGGCTCCTAGCCAAGTACGAGGTCGGCGACAAGGTGATAATCAACATCGACCCCGGTATCCACAAGGGGATGCCTCACAAGCGTTTCCAGGGGAAGGTAGGCACCGTCGTTGAGAAGCGGGGGAGGGCCTACGTCCTGGATCTGCCCCAGAGGAAGACCTCCAAGTACATCATCGCGGGCCCAGAGCACATCAAGAGACAGAAGTGAGTTATAGATGACCGTCCAAGAGAAGAAGCCCATCACGGTATCGGAGGCCAAGAAGATACTGGAGGCCAACCTGGAGGACCTGGACCCACTCCAGCGAAGGGTCCACGACTACACCGTCCGATTCTTCAAGCAAGACCCGGAGGAGGCGGAGAAGCTGGTCGAGGAGCTCGTCACGGAGACGGGCATAGAGCGGGGGCTGGCCGTCCAGATCGCGAACAGCTTCCCCGGGAGCGTGGGGGAGCTCAGGACCTTCCTGGGGCGGCGTAGGATCATCGCCGAGGACCTCATGAGCTCCATTCTAGGGATAATTGAGAAATACAGGTCCGAGTAATAGTTCCCTGCAGGGCTTTTAGGAGGGAATGCGAGTGGAGAGAGCGCCTAAGAAGTACGAAGAGTATGCCTACATTCTGGACGAGCTACGCCACGGTAGGCCTGGCGCTCCCCGTACCGCCTATCACGGCCAGTCGATAATCCAGATGGTGGGGGAGACGTACTTCACCCTCCTGGAGGCGGTGCCCCGCAGCGACATCCCTGTCAACATCAGGGACCGGATATACGTCGGGAAGAAGGGGCGCACCACCGTGGAGCACATCCTCGGGAGGATAGCCTATGGTGACCTCACCTCAGGGGCTAAGGCGGAGCTCCCCACAGTCGTGGAGGCCATCGTGAACTCGGATGTCCCCCGGTTCATCGTCTTCTTCAACGAGTCCCAGTCGGTGACCCCCAGGATGCACGCCATGGAGCTCATCCCGGGCATCGGGAAGCGCCTCATGTGGCAGATACTGGAGCAGAGGGAGCGGGTGCCCTTCGACACCTTCGAGGACCTCAAGAGCCGGGTCAACATCACAAACCCAGCGAAGCTGCTGGCCCGCAGGGTGGTCAAGGAGCTCTCAGCGGACGAGAAGTACCAGATATTCACAAGAGCGATGTAAAGACTCGAGGCTCCGTCGAATACATCCAGAGTCACAGGGCCAAGTCCTCGATGCCCGCCATGCACACCCTGCTTATCGCAGAAATGTCATCAGGTTCCGTGTCCAGCTC
>JAUVYU010000060.1 GCA_030602935.1 Candidatus Bathyarchaeota archaeon
CCCACCTCGACCCTGATGGGTACGCCGTACATATCCCACTTGTAGTACTTCTCCCCTGGCCTTAACCGGTCATCGTCGTCCAGGACCGTGCGTATCCCTGCCTCCCTGAGCTTCGCCTCTATCTCCTTGGAGTAGGCAACGACGTCCCCTTCCCTATCTCTGAAAAGGATCGGGATGATGACGACCTGCTTGGGGGCGACCAAGGGAGGGAGAACTAGGCCGTTGTTGTCTCCGTGGTGGGCTATGGTTGCAGCCAGGGTCCTGCCTAAGCCCATGCCGTAGCATGTGTTCGAGACGTACCTTTGGCTGCCCTCGTCGTCCTCGTATGTTACATCGAAGGCCTTCGCGAAGTTCTCCCCGAGGTTGTGTACCGTACCAATCTGAATGGACTTGCCGTCTGGATTCCATGTGTCGAAAGCGAGCGTGTAGACCGCGCCGGCGAACTTGTCGAAGTCGGGGCGCTTGAGGATTATATAGCTCAGGCCGAGGGCGTCGTAGACCTTCCTATAGATCTCGACGGCTACCTGAACCTGGCGCTCGGCGTCCTCGAAGTCCACGTGTGCCGTGTGGCCCTCGTTCCAGAGGAACTCCCTCCCCCTGTAGAGGGGTCTTGTGGCCTTGGTCTCATAGCGGTAGACGTTGCATGTCTGGTGCATTCTTAGGGGCAGGTCGGCGTGGGATCTGATCCAGAGCTTGAACATCGGGTAGATGGCGGTCTCCGACGTCGGCCTGAGGATTAGGCGCCTCTCCAGCTTGTTGTCCCCGGCGTGGGTGATCCAGAAGACCTCCGCGGAGAAGCCCTCTATGTGGTCCTCCTCCTTCTGGAATGCGTCCTCGGGTATCACTACGGGGAACTGCATGGGCTGGTGGTCTGCCTCCTCAAGCATGTTCTCGAGCATCTGGTAGATGCGTTTCGCTATGCTGTAGCCCCAGCCGGTGTAGACCGTGAAGCCCTTCACCGGGTAGCGGTCGTCGGCTATCTGGGCCTCTAGCAGTATCTTGTCGTACCACTCGCTGAAGCCCTCGAATTTTTGGTCAGAATTCACCTTTTCGCTCATTTATTTCACCTACTCGTTTTGTATGGTTGTGACTAGAAACCGTGGTTTTTTCTGGGTTATTCCGACGGAATGTATTCACCCATTCTTAACCTCGTGTAAATTCCGTTTATTAAATTTAATCTTTCCGGATAAGGCAATATTCTCTATTCGCTTGCGTGAATCAGGTCGCACGGGTTGAGCCTGTATCCAGATAGCCTTTTTTCGGAGTCAAGTAGTGCAAGCTTTAAATCATCTTTCACCCGGTTTAAACGAGCGTCATGAGGGTCATCCTCGTCGTGAGGGACGGCTGGGGCTACTCCAAGGAGAAACAGGGTAACGCGGTATACCTCGCCCATACCCCAAACAACGACAGGTACTTGGAGGAGTACCCTTGGACTCTCCTCAAGTGCACGGGGAACGCCATCGGAGTCCCCGAGGGAAGCCAGGGCGGAAGCGAGCCGGGCCACCTTACCATGGGCGCTGGAAGGGTCGTCTGGCAGCCCCTCAAGGAGATAAACCGGAGCATCGAGGATGGAAGCTTCTACAGCAACCACGTACTCCTCGATGCCGTTCGTTACGTGAAGGATAAAGGGAGTAAGCTCCACCTCATGGGCCTTCACAGCGACCAGGGCATCCACGGTACAACCCATCACCTCTACGCCCTGCTTGAACTGGCGAGGAGGGAGGACCTCAAGAGAGCGTTCATCCACTGCTTTCTCGATGGTCGGGATGTCCCGGAGAGGAGTGCCAAGGCGTTCATCGAGGAGACCTTGAGGCAGATCGATGAGAAAGGGGTCGGAGAGATCGCCTCCCTGATGGGCAGATACTACGCCATGGACCGGGATACCAACTGGGAGCGCACAGAGAGAGCTTACGACCTCCTCACCCTGGGAGAGGGCCACAGGGAAACCGATGCCCTACAATCGATAGATAAGGCCTATCGAAAGGGGGACAAGACGGACTACTACCTTGAGCCCATGGTCATCAAAGGGGCTGAGGGAGATCCTCTGGCGACCATGGAGGACGGGGATGCGGTCATCTTCTGGAACTTCCGGTCTGACCGTGCAAGGCAAATTACCTACGCGTTGACGCAACCTGAGTTCGACAAGTTCCAGAGGCGTAAGTTCCCTGGAGTCCACTTCACCTGTATGAGCGTGTATGACCAGAGTCTTGACCTACCAGTCGCCTTCCCACAGGAAAAGGTTGAGAATAACATGGGTAAGGTCCTCAGCGATCATGGAATGAGACAGCTCAGGATCGCTGAGACCGAGAAGTACGCTCACGTCACGTTCTTCTTCAACAGTCAGGTGGAGGAACCGTACCCTGAGGAGGACAGGATTCTTGTTCCCAGCCTAAAGGTTCAAAGCTATGACGAAAAACCTGAGATGAGCGCATCGGAGATCACCACACGCCTCCTGCAGGAGATACATAAGGGCGTCTACGACTTCATCCTGGTGAATTACGCCAACGGCGATCTTGTAGGCCACTCTGCGAGCCTTGAAGCAGGTATCAAAGCGTGCGAGGCAGTGGACAGATGCGTCGGTGAAGTGGTCGAAGCTGGATTGTCCGAAGGGTATGTCATCATAGTCACGGGGGACCACGGGAACATTGAGACCATGTTCTATCCCGATGGAACACCCAACCCATCCCATGGAGGCAACTCGGTGCCTTTCATCGTCGTCAGCGATGAGCCGAGTCTAAGACACACCGAGCTATGCAGTGGCCTAGGGCTCAGCAGCATTGCCCCCACAATCCTCTTCCTCATGGGAGTAAAGAGACCCCGAGAGATGACAGGGGCAAACATCATTAAACTCTAGGGAACTTGATTGCTGTGCCCAGAAAAGGCATTCAGTGCCTTGAAGCTTCGAAAATCTTATCTTAAAATAGAATCACTACGTGTTATGCACAAGACCCCTCAGTGTAGCATGTTTTCATCATTTAGAATAAGACCCCAAGCATCCAGTTTCATCAGTCACATGCCTATATTGGGGGTACTCGGTTGACAAAGAAGACCGGCTTTGATACAAAGAAGTACCTGAACGCTCAGGTAGACCGTATTCTGGAAAGGGTCTCTCAATTCGACAAGCTCTACTTGGAGTTCGGGGGGAAGCTCAGGTACGACCATCACGCCTCAAGGGTTCTACCCGGCTTTGAGCTGGACACGAAGGTGCAGAGGCTGAGCAGGCTCGGGGACAAGATCGAGATAGTTCACTGTATCAGTGCGAAGGACATAGAGAGGCGGAAGGTCAGGCGGGACTTCGGCCTCACCTACGAGGACCAGATCCTCAAGGACATAAGCGATCTCCGTGAGCTCGGGCTGGGCGTCTCAGCCGTCGTGATCAACCGCTTTGAGGGGGAGAGAGCCGCGCTCAAGTTCAAGCAGAGGCTGGAGAACAGGGGCATCCGGACCTTCGTCCACTACGAGATCCCCAACTACCTGACTGACATGGATCTGGTCTTGAGCGACGAGGGGTACGGCAAGCCCGAGTACGTTCCAACTGATAAGCCCATAGTCATAGTGACTGCTCCTGGTCCCGGGAGTGGGAAGATGTCGTTCGCCATGTCAATGGTGTACCAGGAGAGAAAGAGGGGGGTCAAGGCGGGCTTCGCGAAGTTCGAGACATTCCCCATCTGGAACCTGGAGCTCAATCACCCCGTGAACGTCGCATACGAGGCCGCCACGGCCGACATGGGAGACTACAACCTCGTTGATCCTTTCCATCTTGAAGCCCACGGGATCACCGCCATCAACTACAACAGGGACGTGGAGAACTTCGCCATCATGAAGAAGATCATCGAAAAGATGGTACCAGCCGACGACCCGATGGCGGAGATCAGATCCCCCACGGACATGGGAGTCAACATGGCTAAGGAAGGGATAGTCGATGACGAGGCAGTCAGGAAGGCCAGCAGACAGGAGATAGTTAGGCGCCACTTCAGGTACTACCGGGAATTCGTGGAGGGCGAGACGACCCACGACACACTGGAGCGGATGGAGGCCATCATGGCAAAGGTGGGGGTCACACCCATGGACCGCAGAGTGGTCCTCCCCGCCAGGGAGGCCGCCGAGGACGCGAGGAGGAGGAGCCACGAGGGAAAGGGGTTTAAGGGCATCTTCTGTGGCGCAGCCATCGAGATCTGCGACGACTCCGGGACGAAGGTGATGATACAGGGGAAGAACTCCCCTCTCCTTCACGCGGAGTCAGCGGCTCTACTGAACGCCGCGAAGACCCTCGCTAATGTTCCAGACGATATTGAGGTGATCTCAAGGCCCGTCATAGAGAGCATGATATTGTTGAAGAGAACCATGGGGCTGAGTAGCACATCTCTGAACGTTAAGGAGGTGCTCGACGCACTCGCTGCCAGCGCAGTGTCGGACGAGAACGCCCTTAGGTGCATCGACTCCCTGGAGAGGCTCAAGGGTTGCGAGATGCATACCACCCATCTCATGGATGTGGAGGACGAGAACCCTCTGAAGAGACTGGGGCTGAACGTCACCACGGACGCAAGACTCACCTTCTCCAACGGGAATAACGGCTGAACCGCTTCATCTTAGACTGAGGCGGAAAGATTTATGACGGCTTTATGTCCAGTTACCTACTGAATCCGAGATGAGTATGAAAGATCGTTTCAGGGGTAAGGACTTCCTCACCCTCATGGACTACAGCTCAGTCGAGATCAGCTACATGCTCGACATCGCGCAGGAGTTCAAACGGATGAGGATGATCAAGGAGCCCCACGATTACCTAAAGGGTCGCACCATCGCCATGGTCTTCGAGAAGCACAGCACGCGCACCAGATTCAGCTTCCAGGCTGCCATCGCCCACCTGGGGATGCAGAGCTTCTACTCGACCCCTCAGACGATGCAGCTGGCCCGGGGGGAGCCCATCAAGGACACCGCCAGGATCCTAGATAGGTACTGCGACTCACTGGTCATCAGGACCTACGGTCAGGACGTGGTCGAGGAGTACGCCGAGTATATGACGAACCCTGTCATCAACGCCCTCACTGACCTCACCCACCCGTGCCAGGGACTGGCTGACCTCCTCACGATACGGGAGCACAAGGGAAAGATCAAGGGAAACAAGCTGGCCTACGTCGGCGACCCGTGGAACGTCTGCCAGTCACTGATGGTGGGGAGCAGCCTCATGGGGATGGACTGCAACGTCGCCGTCCCCAAGGGCTGGGCCCCCGCGAAGGTCATAGTTGACTTCGCCGAGGACAATGCCAAGAAACGGGGCTCTGAGATGGTGGTCACGGACGACTTGGAGGCTGCCCTCAGTGGGGCGGACATAGTCTACGCTAATACATTCCACAGCATGGGCCACAAGGACATCGAGGAGAGGAAGAAGGCCTTCGCCAAGTACCAGATCAACGACGAGACCCTGGCCCTGGCGAAGCCCGACGCCATCTTCATGCACTGCCTCCCCGGGTACAGGGGCGAGGAGATGACTGACAGCGTGATCGAGGGCCCCCAGAGCGTTGTGTTCGACGAGGGCGAGAACAGGATGCACACCGAGAAGGCCGTCCTGGCCCTGGTTGTGGCATAGACCCCAATTTCCCATCCATTTTTACCTATCCCGAGTCGAAACCATTTTATTTCCTGACCATG
>JAUVYU010000042.1 GCA_030602935.1 Candidatus Bathyarchaeota archaeon
GGTTCGCTTCAATATGCTTCGTGATCAATGGGATTTGCCTTATAACATGAGTGCTGGGAGACGACCATGGCGGGATAAATATAGGACCTAGCTCACAGTGATCGTCATCGCACAGGTTATCCACATGAATGAGAGAGCGGCCTCGTCGAGGTACAACTACACAGTGCTGGTGGTCTGCTGGATGGGCTGGATCGCCATCTACCTGGGCAGGTCGATCCTTGCGCCTCTCCTCCCCCTGCTCTCCTCGGAGCTGGGCTTGACCTATGCGCAGGTGGGGCTCATCGAGTCCGCCTACCTGGTGGGATACATCGTCGTCAAGGTCCCGGCGGGGCTGGTCGCCAACCGGATCGGGATCAAGAGGACCCTGGTCCTGAGCATGGTGGGCTACGGGGTCTCCACGGCCCTCAACTTCGGGGCGACGGGCTTCGCCCACCTGATGGTCTTCAGGTTCCTCCTGGGCCTGTTCCAGGGGGTCCACCTGCCCATCGCGAACACCCTCCTGTCGGAGAGGTTCGGGGAGAAGCAGGGGAGGGCCATCGGCTTCCATGAATCGGGGCCCAACGTCGGGAACACAGTCGCCTTCCCCCTGGCTGTCACCATCACGTCGGCGTTGGGCTGGAGGTGGGCGTTCCTCATCCTGTCCCTGCCCGCCTTCCTACTTGCGGGAGTGGCAACAATTGTTCTCAGGGACGAGACGAAGATCGAGAGGGAAGCTCAGGCTTCACCCAAGAAGAGGGCGAGCCTCCGGGGCTTCACCCGGGTCCTCGTCCCCCTGGCGCTGGCTCACGCCGCGTACAACCTTTGCCTCCGGACGCTGCTGATATTCATCCCCTCGTATCTCGTCGAGTTCAGGGGCATGTCCTTCTCCACGGCGGGGTTCGTTGCCTCCGTGATGCCCGCGGCGGGGATCATAGCCAAGATCTCCAGCGGCTTCCTGGCGGAGAGGACTGGGAGGAGAACGTCCATCGTGGCCGCTATCGCCCTCAGCGGGGTGTTCATCCTCTCGCTGGTCTGGCTGCCCTTCGGCCCGTACCTGACCGTGAACCTTGTGGCGCTTGGGCTGGTCCTCTACTCCTACTCGCCCATCATCTACGCCTCGGTGACCTCTTCCCTGCCCCCTGAGCTTAAATCGTTAGGCCTCGGGGCGGTCACCATGGTTGGCAACATAGTCGGCGCCCTCTCCACCTTCATCATAGGGGTCATCATCGACGGCTATGGGTACAGGATGGCCCTCTCGACGATAGGGGGGCTCTCTGTCTTCGCCAGCGTCCTGATCTTCGTGGTCATGAGGAACAGTTCACCGGACACAGACAATGATAACCTTGAATGCGCGCGCGCCAGGGTGTTGCTAAATTCCTAGAATTGACATTTTCTTGCATTCATACGCGAATTTGACCGGTCAATTAGATGTCTTGGCTTAATTTGTGATGGAAAAAGGTGCAATATAGCAACGCGCTGGCGCGCGCGTTGGAGGAGCTGCGCGCGCATGCAAGCACGTTGATCTCGTTATCGGTAACGTTGTCGACGTTGTATCACGGTCATCAACGTTGTCACCGACGTTGTCAGACGGTGTCAACGACGTTGTAGCACGGTCACCGACGTTGTCAGACGGTGTAGCACGCTCAGTTGTGTTCTGTTATGTTGTGTTCTGTTAGCTCAGCCTACCGGAACCCCTATCCTTAGAGGCGGGTGTCCTAGGAAGTACAGGAACTTGCACCATCTGTTCAGAGCGTAACAGATCGTCCTGAGCGTCAGACAGCGTGTTAGAACGCGGTACATCTTTAGCAGAGCGTCGTACATCAACCTGTTCGACCTCGACATCGCGTGCAGGGCGCGCGCAGTTGGAATACGCTTCTTTAGAATTCGGTATCTTCGCAGAACTATGCAGTAACGGTACCATTATGGAAATGTTTATCAAGTACAGGACCCAGGATATAACGGTACCATTGTCTGAGAGAAGGCATAGGCTGTACAGCCACGAGATCCCCGAGATCTTAGAAGGCTTGAGGCTCAGATTGGAGGAGCTGCTTGAGAAGAGGGAGGACCCTGAGAGGGCCGAGATCGCCTTCCGAGCCTTATATCGTCTAAACGAGAAGGGCGTCGGCAGACCCAAGTATCCAGAGTTCTCCTGGGATACCCTGAAGAACTATCTTGATCAACGTACAGTGCCTTTGAGCTAATTCTGCGCGCTCGCTAAGGAGGTTATTCCTCTTGTGTGACTTCGGTGCTGTGGGTTTCTTGGTCTAATAGTAGTTCTACTGGTAACTCGTCTAGCGCGCTGTCAGTCTAATGGGTTCAGGTTTGGTCTTGATGGCAGCGCGCGCGCCACATGAGGGGCAGTACTCGGCTTCCTCGGAGGCCTCGTTTCCGCAATTTCTACAAAAGGGCATCTCTCTCAACTCCAACGATTATCGTGGGCGGATCGCCCCGATGTATATGATGAGGCTGCCCACCACTAGGCTGATGAACCCACCAGCAATCAGCATATTCCCGATATATCTGAAGAAGGGTATCTTCGCACCCATCTGCATGTCTACGTCCACGTCCGAGGAGCCGTCGGCGCGCGCTAGCGCGTTGCTATATTGCACCTTTTTCCATCACAAATTAAGCCAAGACATCTAATTGACCGGTCAAATTCGCGTATGAATGCAAGAAAATGTCAATTCTAGGAATTTAGCAACACCCTGGCGCGCGCGTTGACACAGGTTAGTTCGTAAACAACATTAGAAATGGAAAAAGGGAGAGGAAGTTGGAGTCAGAGCGGGTAGAGAGGCTCTCCCTTGACTGAATCGATGAGCTCGGTGGCGTCCTTGACCTCCTCTTCGGTCCCCTCGATGAGGAGCCTCACCGACCCCTCGGCGCCGTCGACCCCACCCGCCGCGTAGAGGTAGGCGTCGACGCCCGTCAGGACCCAAAGGGCTTCGATCTCGGTCACGATGGTCCCGGTGACCGGCCAGAGGTTGGGGACGGACCCCTCGAACTCCCCGGTGCTCGCGAGGTGGTGGAGATCGTTGATGTCCTCGTCGACCCTCTTCTCGAGGCCCACGGGGATGACCAGCTCTATTTTCTTCCCGATGATGCCGGGGAGGGAGCCGCCGACCGTGCCCCCCACCGGGTGGCCGATGAGGATGCCCGCGACGTCGCCTAGGTAATCGAGGGCGTTGGCCCCCTTGATGTAGATGTCCCCGTGCCCCATCTTCTGGATGCAGGTGGCCCTGTCGAGGTCTTTGTCGACTTTTCCCTTGACGAAGACGACGTCGGGGATGAGGTCTGGGTGGAGCTGGACGTACCCTGAGCCCGTCGGCGTCGTGACGCCGCTCCGGTACCTGGCCAGCTCGAACTCCTTCCCCCAGAGCTCCTGGAGGACGTAGCCGTTGGTGGTCCCTGGCGCAACAGCGACGATGCCCTCCTTCATGGCCCTCTGGACCTGGGGCAGGGCAGCTACTCCCTTCGCTATCAGCCGCTTCGACTCGGCTACAGTCAGTACAAACTGTTTTTTCATTTATCTCACAGACTAACCCCATTTCTCAGGATTAATAACGATATGGAGTGTGCGGGACGGCTTGTCGGAAACAACTGGAGGAGTTACTGTGCATGGTCTGAGCGGAGGCGCTCTCCTATTGCACACGTCCTCCTTGCGAGGTCAGTGATGCTAGACTCGGAGAACCCGGCCAGGATGCTACGCACCCGGTCTCCGAGGGGTGCCACCCACGCCTCTGGGAGGGCCTTGGCCCCCAGCATCGCCCCGATGATTGAGCCTGCCGTCGCCCCGTTGCAGTCGGTGTCGAAGCCCGCCATGACGCTTATCGAGACCGACTTGCCGAGGTCGCCCCTGCCGTAGAGGAGTCCTAGGAGGACGAACGCCGCGTTGTTGATGGTGTGGACCCAGTGGTAGCCTCCGTAGGAGTCCATCACCCGTTCCCAGGCCTGGCGCCAGTCGCTGTACTCCTCACTCCATTGGAGGACGTCTCTCATGGCCTCGGTCAGCCTCGACCTAGAGGGGATCTCAGATAAGCCTACTTTGATCACCTCCAGGATGTCGTCCGTGGAGAAGGCCGCACTGATCATCGCCGCAACGAACATCTCCCCGTAGATACCGTTCTTGACGTGGGAGAGGGAGGCGTCCCTGTGGGCGAGCTCGGCAGCGGCCTCAGGGAGCCCGGGGGCGACGTATCCCCAGATGTCGGCCCTGATCTGGGCTCCGATGTACTCCCTGTACGGGTTCCGGTGGGAGGCTGTCTCGGGGGGCGTCAGTCCATTAACCAGGTTCCTGTAGGCGACGCGCTCCGCCGTGTAGACTAGGCTGTAGGGGAGGTGGGTGAGCCACTCCGTGCCCACGTCGGCGGTGTTGAAGCCGGTGCCGTGCTCTTCCATGACGTGGAGGCCCAGGATGGTGTAGTCGATGTCGTCGTCCCTGGGCATACCGTCGATGGCTCCCCGCATGGCCTCCCTGTAGGTGGGGTGGAGCCTGTAGCCCTCCGGGTGGGGGGTGACCTCCGGGATGTAGTCGTCTAAGGGGTATGCGTCGCCCAGCTTGAGGTATCCCTCGATCCTGTCCCTGGGCCAGCCCTCCACGGGCTTCCCCAGCAGGCATCCCACGCATCGTCCGAGCCAGGCGCCGTGGACCTTGTCGAAGTACGCCTCATCTGAAAGCCCGACATGGAACGCCCTGGGTCCCTTCGGCCTGGCCTTCCTGATGGACTTGAGGTCTGAGGGCTCCTCGTAGGGGAAACCTGGATCCACGGGTAG
This sequence comes from Candidatus Bathyarchaeota archaeon, assembly GCA_030602935.1. Taxonomy (GTDB): domain Archaea; phylum Thermoproteota; class Bathyarchaeia; order TCS64; family TCS64; genus BS750m-G28. The sequence goes on from JAUVYU010000042.1 coordinate 4,750, forward strand.
TGATACGAGTTCGTCCCAGAGAGGCATCAGCTGCCAGGTCTTGCTTGGGGGTTCACCCTCGACGAGTTTCATGAAGTGCTCCTCTACGACTCTCACGTCGCAGCCCTCCTCCTTCCTCTGGGTTATTTCGCTCCTGATCAAGTTCTCCAACAGAGGACCCGCCGCCAAATCATCCACACCCCGCTTTTCACTTACCCCACACAATTAAAGGCGTTTTTCCCAAGTGGGGTGGGAATTTCGCCCCTGCGTGGTTCTTAATGTAGCGATGATCACTTCGAAAAGAAGTCATTAGAGGTAGAATAGTGGGGTCGGTGGGATTGAATCCATGATCTCATCCATTAGATATTCGGAAACATACACTCGTGTACATATTATACATTATATCCATTTGTGTATGATTTCAGATATCGATCACCTGAGGGACTCAAGGAACGAGAGAACCTCTCTATTGAATGATCCTGGGTCCTCCATATTTGACATGTGACCCACGCCCTCAAGAACAGCCAAACGAGCATCTGGAATGTCTCGCTCCATCACCCTGGCTATCTCCAGGAAATCCGACATGTCACGCCCTCCCACAACAACGAGGACCGGAACATCGATCTCCCCAAGGCGTCCGATGGCAGCAGGAGTGATGCTCTGCATGGCATCGGAGTTAGTCGACCAGTGCCAACCGGAATAGTCAGAGACCATCGTCGACAACCGTGGCGCTGCCTCTGGTAACTCGAAGATTGGCTTAAACAGTTGGCACCCCGTCCAAACCTTCTTCGCAGAATCCAATCCCTCTTCCGAGAACTTGGTGAGAAGTTCATTGAAGATGGAGTTGAACTCATCGGAGTAACTGAAGCCTCCAAGAATTGAATCGACGGGTATCAGAGCTTGAGCCACGTCAGGATGTTCAAGGGTGAACTCGACAGCGATTCCTCCCCCCATGGAGAGACCCATCACATATGCCTTGGAAATCTTGAGATAATCCAGGAGGGCCCTCAAGTCCTCCGTATGACAATAACTCTTATCGGGAGAAGGATAGGCCGATTTTCCGAAGCCACGTAGATCATACCGTAACACTCTGTATTTTTTGGATAATGTTTCGAACTGATCATCCCACATTCGGCTGTCCAGCGTATATCCATGGATCAGGACAAGCGGATGCCCCGCTCCAGCTGTCTCATAGTATAGACGCGTACCGTTAACCTCTGCGTAACCCGATCCCGCAGAACTCATGATCCAAGAATGTTTGAGAGGGATTTAACGGTTTAGAAGATACGATGCGCCATCTTGGAAAATAATGCCGTAACCGGGCAGTCATTCTTCCCGCGTGTCATGAGTGAAAACTGAGAACACGAGAAAGCCGAGAACACCCATCACTCCCACGACTATACCAAGCAGATTATAGCTACCGACAGTCAAAGCGATCCCACCCAGAGCGGCCCCCAACGCGTTGCCGAGCCTCGAGGACCCCGAGTTGAGGGACATCATCGCCCCCCTGTACTCCGGGACCTGGTCGAGGGCTAGATCACTCGAACTTGAGGTCCACAAAGCAGCGCTGGATGCGGCAAGCAGGATACAAACAATCGAACCATAGTAACTCGGAATGTTCGTGAACAGAATCGCGGAGATAGCAACCGCCAGAGCGGTGATACAGGTCAGGCGCCTCCTGCCCACTCTCTTGACGGCTCGACCTACCAACAAGCTCCCTAGCACGAAGCTGGATGTGGCCCCTGACCATATCACCCCAACCCACTGAGTGGGGATACCGTACTGCTGCCGGA
>JAUVYU010000241.1 GCA_030602935.1 Candidatus Bathyarchaeota archaeon
GGGTCCTCTCCCTCCTGGAGCTTCTTGAGCATGAGGTATCTGAGCTCGTACCTTACAGGCACGGGCGTGTACTTCTCCAAGTCGAATTCCATCTCTATTCCTCCGTTCCTAGCCTCAGATTTGCATAGCCAGAGCTACAACCTATACTATTGGGACTCGGGTAACTTAGTACTTTCTAAACAAAGGAGGTGGGGCGACCATCGCCCCCGGTAAAAATGCTATCGGCTGCTCTCGAAAGACCTCTTGACGCTGTTCATGAGGTTCATTATGGGCAGGTTCTGGGGGCAGAGCTCCTCGCACTTGCCACACTTGACGCACTTGCTGGCACGGTTCTCGGGGGCGATCTCCTTCAGGTACTTCTCCTTGATGGAGTCGTCCTTGTCCTTGGCGTAATACTCGTTGAATAAGGCGAATATCTCGGGGATGGCGACGCCCTCGGGGCAGGGCTCGCAGTACCTGCACTCAGTGCAGCCGATGAAGCCAAGCTCCCCGTACTTTTCTTTCACGCTCTCGATGATCGCTAGATCTTCGGCGGAGAGGGTTCCGGGTCCTGAGCGGCCTGCGCTCTCCACGTTCTCGGTGACGTGCCGCATCTCGCTCATGCCGCTTAGGACGACTGAGACCTCGGGCTGGTTCCAGACCCACTGGAGGGCCCACTCTGCTGCGGTCCTCTTCACGGCGGCGTTATCCCAGATCGCCTGTATCTCCGCGGGCGGCGGGACCGCTAGCCTTCCTCCGGCGATGGGCTCCATGACCACCACGGCGAGGCCTTTCGAGGCGGCGTACCTGAGCCCCTCGGTCCCCGCTTGGTACTCCGTGTCCATGTAGTTGTACTGTATCTGGCAGAACTCCCAGCCGGGGTGGTAGTCGATTATCTCCTTGAATGTGGCGAGGTCGTCGTGGAAGCTGAAGCCGATGTGGCCTATCCTGCCGTCGGCGATGGCCTCCTCCGCCCACTTGGTGACCCCCAGCTCCTTGAGGTTGGGCCACCTGCCCTTGTTGAGGCCGTGGAGGAGGTAGAAGTCGATCCTGTCGGTCTGGAGCTTCCCCAGCTGCTCGGCGAGGTACTTGTCAAAGTCCCCGTAGCTCTGGATGAGCCAGGTGGGCATCTTGGTGGCTAGCTTCACCTTCTCCCTGTATCCGTCCTTCAGGGCCTTCCCTACGAGCCTCTCGCTGTTACCGCCGTGGTACCCGTAGGCGGAGTCCACGTAGTTGACGCCGTGGTCGATGGCGTACCGGATCATCTCTATGGAGAGGGGCTCGTTGATCTTGCTTGAATCGTTCTCGAGGATGGGGAGTCTCATGGCCCCGAAGCCGAGGGCTGATGGCTTCCAGTCGAGCTTGCCGAATTTCCTGTAGTTCATGAAAAAACCTCTGAGGTAGGATATCAACTGGACGACTCCTTATAGCTCTTACCTCAGGGCTCCGTCTATTACGGAGGCGGTTTTTATAATCACTTCCGCCCTAGCAATACCCAGATTGTTATGGAGTCCGAGAGATTCGAGCGGGTGATGGCCGTGATGCACCGGGAGGTCCCCGACAGGGTGCCCTGGGCGATCTGGGGCCACTTCCCCGCCGTGGAATGGCTGGGGAGGTACAGCTGGGAGAAGTCGACCCGGGACGGGGAGGAGTCCGCAGCCGCCCACATGGCCCTCCTCAGGGAGCTCGACTACAAGATGGACCTCCTCAAGGTGACCCCCTACTACAGGTTCATGGCGATGCAGTGGGGGAGCAGGTTCGACTTCAGGGACAACCGGGAGGACGCGCCAACCCTCTCGACCATAGTGAAGGAGTCCGAGGACTGGGGGAGGCTCTGGGTCCTGGACCCCAGGAAGGAGCTCCGGGAGTTCGTGAGGGCGAACGAGATCCTCGCAAGGGACCTCCGCCGGATGCCTTTCATCTACACCATCCCCAGCCCCATCATCCAGGCCTTGAACGGCGTGGGAACCCCGGAACGGGTGCTGGAGGACATGGAGAGCAACCCCGACGCCCTGAGGCAGGGCTTGGAGACAATCACGGAGACCACCATCGACTTCGCGAAGGCATGCGTCGACACCGGGGCTACAAGCATCTTCTTCGGGATAGGTGGAGGTGGACGCATCTGGCGCGACTTCACCGTGGAGCAGCTCGAGGAGTACGCCCTCGGCTACGACAGGCGGGTCCTGGAGGCCGTGGACTGCTCCATCAAGATGATGCACATCTGTAGCACACCCCAGGGCAACGCGGAGGACAAGGGGCTCATGGAGGCCGGCTGGTTCAGGAAGTACCCGGTGGACTGCATCAATTGGGACGCCCACGAGTACACCTGGCTCGACAGGGCCAAGGAGATCTACGGCGACAGGTTCGCCGTCTGTGGGGGCCTCAACAGGGTCACCACCCTCAGGACCGGTACACCCGCTGAGGTGGAGGCCGAGGTGAAGGAGGCCATAGAAGACGCCGGGGAGGGCGGAGGCTTCATGCTGGGCCCCGGCTGCACCGTCTACCAGGACATGCCCCGGGAGAACTACAACGCCGTGGGAAGGGCCGCAATCAGGTACGGCTAGTCGAGGGAGACCAGCCTTCATGACGGCGACCATCCCGGTCGAGGTCCATTCCTTGATCTCGAACCCATATCGACTATTTTTCCGGATGCGAAGGACGCAGGACTGTCGATGGAATTATTTCCCTTTATCCAGCACGGGCTTGGGAGGTCTGGGGCAGAGCTTTAAG
>JAUVYU010000238.1 GCA_030602935.1 Candidatus Bathyarchaeota archaeon
GTTAAATATTCTATAACAAGTGTTTCGTACTGTGTAATCGTAATATGGCTGTTTTTCAGTAAGATGCTTGCTATTGGGTCTTTATATGTTCTATCTATCAATTTTTGAAGCTCATTTGGCTCTGTCATGGCGTCCTTTTCACTTCCTATTTCAGACACAGGATCTGATGCCTTGTATACAAACCTGTATACCGACTGAAATAACGGTTTCCATAACTTGCCAACACACAATTACGACAACCAAAACCATGAAAACATCAATAACCTACAAACTTAACACATCGTATTTATTTAAACATGCAATGAAAGGAGCCTAAATCGATTTATGTGCCCTGCTTTCATAGGTATTTTCATGCTAAACCTCACTTCCCACAGGATAGACACCGAGAAAACAACCGCGAAACTAGTTGATTTCATACGAGAAGAGGTCGAGAGGTCAGGCCTCAATGGGGCCCTCGTGTCCGTAAGCGGGGGAATAGACTCCGCAGTTGCACTGGCTCTGACGGTGAGAGCCCTCGGACCCGAGAGGGTCAGAGCCCTGACTCTCCCCGAGCGTGATATCACACCCGAGCGTGATATCGCAGATGTGATGTCTCTTGTGAGGTCCCTCGATGTAACATGTGACACTGTAGAAATCACGCCTGTGATGAGCGTGATGCGGGAGATTCTGCCCCTCTACGATCCCGAAGACCTTGTATGCTTCGGAAATGTGAAGGCCCGGGTAAGGATGATCCTCTCGTATCACTACTCAAACTCCCTCGGCTACATGGTGATCGGGACCTCCAACAGGACCGAGTGGCTGACAGGGTACTTCACCAAGTACGGCGACGGAGGCGTCGACCTTATGCCACTCGCCGACCTCTACAAGAACCAGATCCGGCAGCTGGCGATACAATTGGACATTCCTGAGAACATCGTTGAGAAGGCGCCTTCAGGGGGGTTATGGCCTGGGCAGACCGATGAAGGGGAGCTGGGCATCGACTACGATACGCTGGATCTGATCCTATCCGGGATGGACGAGGAGATGCCAGAGGAGGAGATAGCAGAGGCGTTGGACGTGGATCTAACCACGGTTCAAGGCGTTTACAGGAGGGTGAAGGCGAACGAACATAAAAGACGGCTTCCAACAGTCTTAAGACTGAGAACCGCCTCAGAATGATACAATTCAGGATAGTTGGTGCTGATAATGGGTCGAAGACGAAGAAAAGTTGTCCAGGTCGTCAGGAGGAAACTGCCAGATCTCTATCTCTGCCCGAAATGCGGCAAGAACACCGTGAAGGCGACGATTAACAAGAAGAAAGAGCGCGTGGCCGTGATCTGCAGCGACTGTGGCCTTAACTCCGCCTATCCCCTAGAAAACAACATGGCCGAGGTTGACGCCTACTGCCTCTTCGTGGACGCGTTCTACAGCGGAGACGCTCCAGAGGAGAGCATTGTTGAGTAGAAGCGTCGAGGAACGGATCCACGAGGAGATCCGAGAGAAGGGCGCCATTCACATGACCCTCTTGGACCCCCAGAAGATGGGGGCCAATAAATGCGCCGAGATAGCAGCTGAAGCCGAGAAGGGAGGGACCTTCGCAATCATGGTGGGGGGTTCAACCCTGGCGTCTAACAGCGATCTTGACGACGGGGTCAAGGAGATCAAATCCGTCGTGGACATACCCGTCATACTGTTCCCCAACGACGTGGCCAGGGTGAGCAGGTACGCAGACGCCATCTGGTTCATGTCCCTCCTCAACTCCCGGCTAACCTACTACGTCATAGACGCCCAAGCCCTGTCAGCCTATACTGTCAAGAGCTACGGGCTGGAAGCACTGCCCCTAGGATACATTATCATCGGACAGGGAGGAACAGTAGGATTCGTAGGCCAGGCGAGGGGAATCCCCTACGACCGCCCGGAGCTAGCGATGGCCTACGCCCTCGCCGCCCAGACCCTCGGGATGCGCTTCGTCTACCTCGAAGCGGGCTCAGGGGCAAAGGCACCAGTCCCCCCAGAGATGATCAAACTCGTGAAGAGCCAGCTATCGGTTCCCCTCATCGTCGGCGGTGGGATACGTGATGGTGCCGCGGCGGAAGCAGCCGTCAAAGCCGGCGCCGACATCATCGTCACGGGGAACATGGTCGAGGAGACTGACCGGGTGAGGGAAGTGATAAACAAGATGGTCGCCCATATAGAGTCAGCAAAGGTGAACCCATGACCTCCTTCGAGAGCTTCTTCAACGCACTGAAAAAAGCCCTTATGAAGCCAGAGCTCTACGACATCTGGCCCGACTTCGAGCCCGTCTACGACGAGAACGAGTACTCCTGGACCAACCTCAGAGGCCTCGACGAGACCCTCCTCCTCAACTGCGGGGAGTGCGACGGCCCGTCCGATCTGAGGCACAAGAGATGCGAGGGCTGCGTCGGAACGCGGAGCAAGATCGCCGCCGACGCGTACTCGGTATCCACTGGTCGAATTCTGGAGAAGTGGCCCACCATCATGCTGTGCAGGATCCACAGCCCGGAGTAGAGGAGATAAGAGCTTGATAAAGCTCAGCATGTCCAAGGAATACGAGGCGTATTTTAAGAGCCTAGAGGACGGAGTCAACGACCTCTACGAGGTCGCGAGGCAGGCCAGGGAGAAGGGCCTCGACCCCGTCAAGGAGCCCGAGCCCCAGATAACCCTAGACATAGCGGAGCGCGTCGAGAAGCTCATCAAGATCGACGAGCTGCACACGCAGTTGTTCGCGTATCTGGTGGACAAGCTCAAGAA
>JAUVYU010000138.1 GCA_030602935.1 Candidatus Bathyarchaeota archaeon
GGTCTGTCCGACGTCGAGGACGCTGCCCTCTTCCTCTACCTGAACAGGACAGCCTACAACGGACTGTACAGGGTGAACTCAAAGGGAGAGTTCAACGTCCCCTTCGGGACATACAAGAACCCCACGATAGTCCCGAGGAAACGCGTTCTCGCCACAAGCGAGGCCCTGGGGAACGTGGAGATACGCTGCGAGGACTTTGGCTACATACTCGACGTGGCCGAGGAGGGAGACCTCCTCTACATGGACCCCCCTTACCATCCCGCCAGCGAGACGGCGAACTTCACGGACTACTCCGTGGAGGGCTTTGGCCTGGAGAGTCATGAGCGCCTCAGGGACCTCTGCGTGGAGCTCGACGGGAGGGGCGTCTGGTTCGTTCTCAGCAACTCTGACACCCGTGAGATCAGGGAGATCTTCGGAGAGACAGGTTTCGAAGTGCGGTCTTTCAGGACGAGGCGGATGATCAGCAGCAAGGTCTCCAGCAGGAGCTCCGGGAGCGACCTCCTCATAACGAACTGCCGCTGACTATTCTTCTACTTCGTCCAGGTTGATGAACTTGCTCCAGTCGATGACCAGCATCCCAACAACGATGATAGCGAGAAGAGCCACGGAGAGGACGCCGCCCAGGATGCCGCTAGACTCGAATATCTCCTTGACGAAGGCGAAGCTGAAGCGCCCGGCGAACGCGATGGTGAGGCACATACCCACCTTGCCGAAGAAGGCGGCAATCATCACCTTCCGGACGTCGTACCTGAGCATACCCAGGGGGATGAGGAGGAGGTCGTCGGGGAGGGGCAGCAGGGCGAAGATGAAGACCACCGCCATCCCGTGCTTCTGAATGAGGCGTTTGACCATCTCGAGCCGGTCACCATACCGCTCCTCGAGGACCTTGCGGCCTCCCATGCCGACGAGGTAGGCCGAGAACTCGCCTATGGTTGAGCCGAGGCCGCAGACCACGCCGAGGATTATGGGGTTAAGGGTCGCCCCGAAGGCGTAGATGGTGATCGCGAAGGGGACGGGGAAGAAGATCGTGAAGTTTCCGAAGAGCGAGATGAAGAACGCGCCGACGTAGCCGTAGTTTGTTACGAGAGAGCTCATCCAGCCCCAGAGGTCCAGCATCCATCACCCGTACTATGTATAATCGATGATTAAACAGCATATGCGGGCATCTCATATATGAACGTACATCTGAAGGCTCCATCGGCAGACAGAAAAACCTCCATGCACAACTACTCATCGTGTTCAACGGCGTGCTGAGTATCAGGGACATAACCGAGGACACGATCCTTGACGCCTTCAGGGTCTGCTCGTTCAACAGGCTCGACGACCCCCTACAGAAGGAGGGGATGAGGCTCAAGGAGGAGTGGCTCCGGGGCATGCTCAAGGACTTCGGAGCCTGTACGAAGATCGCCTACGTGGAGGAGCGACCCGTGGCCCAGATCCTCTACCTCCCGGAGGAGGCGGTCCCCTTCATCCCCCAGCCCCGGGAGAGGGTGGTCCTCCTCAACTGCGTCTACAACCCCTTCGCCGAGTTCAAGAGGAAGGGGGTCGCAACCGCCCTCATGGAGGCTTTAATAGACGAGTGCAGGATGGGCCTCCCCATACTTGAGGGGCAGGCCTGCAAGTTCGTCGTCGCGAAGCCCTTCGAGGCGAGGGAGGGCTTCTCCATGGCGGACTTTTACAGGAGGTTCGGGTTCAGGGAGGGCAGCTTCGAGATGTACCTGGAGATCGCCGGGGTCTACGAGGCCAGGGAGCCGGGGAGGTACGTGCCCATCATGGAGGACGAGGGGAGGGTCGTGGTCTTCTTCGACGTGATGTGCGAGTGGGGATTCTCCCACGCCTCCAGGGTGGAGCAGGTGATCAACGAGGTCGCCCCGGACGTCGACGTGGAGCTCATCAACCCCTGGGAGCGCCCCGAGGAGTACCTGAAGCGGGGAAACCACTGGCTCGTGGTCAACGCCAAGCCCATCAAGAGCTACGTCACCCAGGGGCAGAAGTTCAGGGACGAGGTCCTAGAAGCCCTGAAAGATTGAGCCAACCAGCCCAAGTACACCCCCAAAATGTTGTATATGTAACAGGATATTCTACGTTCTGAGGTTCATGAAGACCAATCCGGTGATCGAGTGCCTGCTCGACCATAGATCGATCAGGAAGTTCACGGAGGAGGAGCCCACAGACGAGGTCCTGGAGACCATCGTGAGGGCCGGCCAGCAGGCCCCCTTCGCCTCCCAGACCTACAGCGTTCTCCTCTCAAGGAAGAGGGAGACGAACCCCTTCAAAGCCCCTCTTAGCTTCACCGTCTGCGTCGACTCCTACAAGTTCGAGCGCATCATGGAGGAGAGGGGCTGGGAGTTCTACATGAACGACCTCTCATTCCTCTTCCTGAGCATCCAGGACGCCTCCCTCATGGCGGAGAACATGATAATAGCCGGCAGAAGCCTCGGACTCGGCAGCTGCCTCCTCGGGGCCGCAATGGGGCGGGCCGATAAGATAGCTGAGGCATTCAACCTCCCGCCGAGGGTCTTCCCCCTGGTTGGGCTGGTCATGGGATACCCCGACGAGGATCCCCCGCCGAGGCCCCGCTACCCCATGGAGTACACCCTCTTCGAGGACGAGTACCCCCGTTGCGCGGGGAAGACGGTGAGGGAGGCGATAAAGGTCATGGACGAGGGCTACCTGGCCCAGGACTACTACAGCTCCAGGAACGCCAAGATACCCCTGACCAGGGGCAGGGAGGAGACGTACACTTTCAAGAACTACAGCTGGACGGAGCACATCTGCAGGAAGCTGGGGCAGTGGAGCCCGGACCCCAAGATGCTCCTGGAGCAGCTTGAGAAGAGGGGCTTCCACATCACCAAGAGCAGAGAATAGAGGAGCTAATGCTCCGATATCTTCACAGTAAACTGCAGAACCGCCAGGCCGACCACGTAGGCAATCAATGCGGAGTAGAAGATCGTGATGAAGCCGAAGGCCTCAGCCAGGAAACCGGCCAGGATCGGCGCCACCGCACTCATCATGCTCTGAGGCAGGAACAGAAGCGCGAAGCCGAGGCCTCGCTGGTTGCTCGGGGAGAGCCTCGCCATTATGGAATTCCTGGCGGCCATGCTCAGGGTGTTGCAGAAGCCGTAGCCCACGAGGAAGACTGCGAACAGGGTCACGTTGGGCACCACCAGCGACAAAGCGAGGCAGACGTAGCTGAGGGCCTGAGAGGCGACGAGCCACCTCTTCTCGCCGACCCTCGACGCAACGTAGCCGCCCAGGGGGGCGGAGATGAAGCCCGTAAGCATCGTGCTGCTCAAGATGAAGCTGGCGTACGCGAGGCTCACGTTCCGGACATCCACGAGGTATAGGACCAGGAACGTGTTGACCATGGCCGCGCCCACCATCCTCAAGGCTGAGAAGCTCAGGAACATCACGAGGCTCCTCGTGAGCAGGGAGCGAATCCCGTTTAAGGCCTCCTCGACCGGGGCCGCGTCCTCCAACACATCCCCCGTCGGCTCATCCCGGATGAAGAAGACCATAATGATACCCACAATCATGGGCACGGCGAGGATGAGGTAGACCTGCCTCCACTGGAACGCCAGAACCCCGATGAGAACGCTCACCGCCAGTGGACCAGCGGCATGCCCCAGGGTCCCACCGGCCCCGTGGAGGCCAAGGGCCTTAGGCCGATCCTGAGGCCTGAACATCTTGGTCGTGAAGCTGTAGGAGGCCGGATGGTAGATGGTGGTGTTCACGTAGACCATGCTGATGGCAAGGATGAACATGGCCGGACTGGACGCCATGCTCGCGAGCACCGCGCCTACTGTGGCGAGGCTGAAGCTGAGGAGGATCATCCTCTTGGCCCCGTACCTGTCGGAGAGGAGGCCCGTCGGTATGGTGAGGAGCGTCTGGCAGAGGGG
>JAUVYU010000243.1 GCA_030602935.1 Candidatus Bathyarchaeota archaeon
ATCATCCTCGCCGACCTGTCTGGGGCCTACACGGTGGGCGTTTTCAACAACCAGATCGTCTTCCTGCTGGCCCTAAACACCGCTCTGTGCCTAGGCATCAACCCCATAGTTGACCTGAGAGACATCCACGGAGACAGGGCCATGGGCGTCAAGACGGTCGCCGTCGTGTGGGGCCCCGATTTCACGATCCGCCTCTACTTCGCCACCCTGGTCGGCATGGGCATTGCCAGCGTAATAGGCTACCTGCAGATGGGCCTGAGCCTGGCGGTGCCCATCCTAGTCCTAACCATCGTCTCAGCGTGGATCTACGTCTCGGTCCCACTGCTCAGGAAGGACGTGAGGCTAAACTACGACTGGGCTGTCCTGCTCCGAAGGGTCTCACCGCTTCTGATGGGAATACAGTTGGTCCCATTAGTCAGCATGCTGCTAGCATCATAACGAGTGCTGTGAGTAGGATATTGGCATGACTTCTGATCTTAACGAGTTGAGCCTTGAGAACCTTGTGAGGTTCTACAGTGAGGAGCTACGGATGATAGAGCAGGGTGAGCAGACCACCAATGTCCTCCGTTCGAATGTGAGGGGGAGGCTTCGAGAAGCGGGCATACTGGCGTACAGGAACATGGAATGGATGATTACAGAAGAAGCAAATAAGTATCTTTCGACATTATAGCTCGCGCACACTCAAGCCTAGGTTAACCCGATAAGCGCTTGTTCGATGAAATCCCGGTCGCATGCGCGTATCTGCGCGCTCGAAGTTCTATTACTTATTAAGTTAAGATATAGATGCGTGATACAGTAATTATTTATGGTTTTGAGGCTTCATCCGCCTCTGATTGGGTTTGGCCAGCACTCTTCATGATGAGCTCCAGGAGGCAATTCCAATTCCCTATATTGACGAAAGACCTCATAGTGTAATCAGGGTCCTTCACGTCGATGATGATACCAACCAGCTCATCTTCATGAAGCGGTTCCTCGAGGAGTTAGATCTCTTCATTCAGGTGGAGTCCGTCGCGTCGCCTGAGGAGGCTCTTATCAAGGCATCATCCTTTGACTGCGTCGTCTCGGACTTTGTGATGCCTAGGATGAATGGTATAGAGTTAGCCCATAGAGTCAGGGAGACAAGTACAATTCCGTTTATCCTCTACACGGGTCAGGGCAGCGAGGAGATCGCAGAGAGGGCCTTCGCCGCGGGCGTCGACGACTACATCAGGAAGGAGTTCGACCACAGCCACTATCAGGTTCTGGCGAAGCGTATCAAGATGGCTGTGAAGAAGCATCAAGCCGAGAGTGCTCTGATAGAGAGCGAGTGTAAATACCGATCCCTCGTACAGAACTCCAGAGATGGCGTCATGGTGTTCACCGGGAAGGAGCTTGTGTATGCTAATCAACAGGCCGCAGTCCTCCATGGATGTGGCAGCGTAGAGGAGCTTATGAGGACAACTCCGAGCGCACTTCTTCACCCGGACGACAGGGAGTACGTCACGGGGAGGTCTCTCTCCCGGCAACATGGGGAGGACATCCCACCCATAACCGAGTTCAGGTTGGTCCAGCCTGATGGGACCATGAGATACGTTCAGAGTTCCAGCTCGTTAATCCAATACGACGGAATGGATTCGACATTGGCATTCATACGGGACATCACCGAGCGTAAGGTATACGAGGAGCAGCTTCAGTCTCTTCACCTTCACGCAGCTGAGCTCAGTAGGGTTGAGAGTCCAGACGAAGTCTTCAAAATCACATATGAAGCCATGGATATGACTCTTGGCTTCGAGGTCATAGACGTCATTAAGATTGAGGATGAGATGCTTAGAGACGTATTTATGAAAGGTCCCGGGAGAGAGCCGTTTGTGCTGTCGATGACCGGGGTCGGAGTCACGGTTCGAGCTGCCAGGACGGGTGAACCACAGTATGTGCCGGATGTGACACGGAACCCGGACTATGTCCCCAGTAGAACTGGTGGCATGATGTCGGAGTTCGCCGTTCCCATTATGGTGGAAAGCGAGGCTGTGGCCGTGCTCAACGTGGAGAGCCACCAGATCGATGCCTTCACCAACAGGGATAGGGCGCTGCTTGAAACCCTGGCTTTTCACATGGCCTCCGCGTTTACCCGGCTTGGGAAACTATCAGAACAACGTGAATATGAGGAGAGGCTGGAAACCCTCCACAGACACGCAAAGGAACTGGGTGCGACGGAGAATATTGAAGAGGTCGCTGAAGCCACGATGAACGCCATAGAAAGAGTGCTCGGATTCAGACAAGGAGGCTTCGCCATTTTAGAAGGCAGCCAACTTAGGTTCATAAAGTTAGTTGATATCGAGACCTTGGAACCCTTTGTTTTGTCGCTGGATGGCTCGGGCATCACCGTCAGGGCCATCAGAACAGGGAGGACGCAGCTCATGCCTGATGTACGAGAGGATAAGGACTTCATTCTGGGGCCCGGTGGCAGAGAGTTAGGCTGCTTCTCAGAGCTCGATGTTCCCTTGACGGTCGAAGGAGAGGTCGTTGGCGTCATTAACGTCGAAAGTGGGCGGTTAGACGCTTTTACTATGCAGGATCAGCAGCTAGTCGAGACGTTGGCCATGCACATCAGCTCTGCATTAAGTCGGTTGAAACGGCTCGACATATTAGAGAACTTGGTGGAGGAGAAGACTCAGGAGATACTGGACGCTGAGCGAATGGTGGCTGCCGGCAGGGTCGCTTCGAT
>JAUVYU010000146.1 GCA_030602935.1 Candidatus Bathyarchaeota archaeon
CGCTCATCCAGCAACAGAAGGAGAACACTCAGATCTCCCTCTGAGCCCAGTAAGCATTTATACACCCCGAGCAGAGACGGAGTGATCGAGATGAAATACCTGAAGAACGAGAAGGCACCACAGTTCGAGCCCGTCAAAGGGGTGAAGATGTACCTCATAGGCGACGGCGATAACCTGACCCTGATCAAGATGTTCATCAAACCCGGGTCCATCTTCCCCAACCACAGCCACCCCAACGAGCAGGTGGGAACCTGCATGGCTGGCGAGGCCGTGCTCACCTCAGGCGGCGTGCCCCTAGACGTCCGCCCGGGGGTCACCTGGACCATCCCTCCCGGAGAAGAGCATAGTCTAGTGGCGGGCGGAGACACCGATATCATCATCTATGAGGCCTGGAGCCCCCCCAGAGAAGATTATAAAATCCTCGCAAAAGAAGCTTGAGACCTTTCGGAGCCCGTCGTCGTGTCGGAGGAACTTAGGAAAGCCCTGTCGCGCATCATTAACTCAGGGTACCAGCTCAGCGCAGATGGATTCGAGTTCCTAGGCTCCCTGACACAGGAAGAACTGGCGGAGACCGTGAAGAAGGCTCTCCGAGTCGCCGGATCGTCAACTGAGAACATCACCATTCTGGATAGGGAGTACCTCCAGGGTGTCTCTGAGAGCCCTGAACAGCCCAAGAGGGAGGTCCTCATCGGCGCCAACGCGATACTCAGGCCCCTCGCCAGCCAGCATGAGGCCGAGATACAGGTGCTGGATGAGAGGGAGGGGGAGTCCATCGGGAACCTGGACAGCTTCATGGACTACTTCAGGAACCGATTCAACAAGCTTGAGAGGATCCTCCGCAACCGCATGGACATGAGAGACGCCGTGTCCATCGGGAGCATCCTGAAGATGCCCCTTAGGTCCAAGGCGAAGGTCATAGGCCTCGTCACCGACAAGCGGGCGTCCGGGTCCCGCCTCTTCGTTGAACTCGAGGACACCGAGGACTCCATCACCGTCATGGCCAGCGACAGCGAGACCGTGAGGCGCGGGCTCAGCATCCTCAACGACCAAGTGATCTGCGTCGACGCCATGAAGTACAAACAGGACCTCCTGATAGCCAACGAGTTCATCTGGCCGGACATCCCCAGCAGGCCCGCGAAGAGGTCGGAGATCCCCCTCTGCGCCGCGTTCCTCGCCGACGTCCACGTGGGAAGCGTCCACTTCAAGGAGGAGCTCTTTGAGAGGTTTGTCAGGTGGCTCAACATGGAGGTGGGACCGCCCCAGTCCAGACTGCTGGCCTCCCGGGTCAAGTACCTCATAATCGCAGGAGACCTGGTGGACGGCATAGGGGTCTACCCCAACCAGATCAACGAGCTCACCATCACCGACATCAGAAAGCAGTACGTCGAGGCAGCCCGCCTCCTCTCAGGGGTCCCGGACTATGTTGAGATCATCATCCTACCCGGAAACCACGACGCCGCCCGAAGGAGCCTCCCCCAGCACCCCATCACCGAGGAGTACGCCGAGATCCTGTGCGGTGACGAAAGGGTCCACATGATGGGGAACCCAAGCCGGCTGCTTCTCCACGGAGTCGAGACCTACATATGCCACGTGAAGGCCCTGGACGAGATCCTCTCCAAGGTGCCGGGGCTGGACTTCCAGAACCCGGTGAGGGGAATAGAGCTCCTCCTCAGATGCCGCCACGTTGCCCCCACCTACGGCTCCTCTACACCCATCGCCCCCGAGAAGGAGGACAGGCTCGTCATCGGCGGCGCCCCCGACATCTTCCAGATGGGCCACATCCACGTCCACGGCGTCAGGAAGTACAAGGGGACCACCATGATCTCCTCCGGGTCATGGCAGGACCAGACACCTTTCCAGAAGAGGGTGAACCTGACGCCCACAGTCGGGGTGGCCCCCATCGTGGACCTCCACACTCACAGCGTCATCCCCCTGGACTTCAACAAAATGGGCTGAGGCCCCTCGCTATGATACCGGCAACCCTGACGGGCTCAGGGATCCTGCTGATGAGGGCAGCCGACCTCAGCGTCTCCTCAGCCCAAGAAGGTGTGCATCCTACCACCTCGAAGTAGATCCTGGGCTCACCCCGGAAGGACACGGTCTCATATACGTATCTTAGGCGCTCCACGATGCCCCATCTTGCTTTCCAGTCACCGAAATTCTTCTTGAGAGCCTGGTACATACTCTCGTTATCCGGTTTCACCCCTGAGTACACGATTATTGGTACCATTGTCTCGTCGAAAATCTTGAAGGGGTTCATGACGTTGAAGCCCGCGAAGGTGATGCCACCAAGGATCACGGCGTCGAGGTCAAGCCCTTCCATGATCTCAAGGAGCCTCTCCGTTGCATCCAACCCGTCCACGATGATCTCTGCCAGCCGGACATCCCGTATGACGCCTGAATCCATCACTACTCCGCAGAGATACGTGGAGCCTGCGCTGTCTGAAAATGCCTCGAAGCTCCCGTCCTCGACGCCGAGGAGGCGCCGCCCCCGCCCTGAGCCGGTCAATACTTCTCTATCTTACCGAAAATGTCTGCCTTCAATAAGAGTTGGGGGTACAGCCCACGGGGTACTTCGACGGTCCCGTCGTGGATGACGATCTTCTCGATGTTGTTGAAGGTTGCTTTGTCCAGGTCCTTCTCGAACCTGAGCTTCCCCGAGGTCTCAATCCGGAACTTCCCCACCTCCTTCTTGAGGCTGAGTATGTCCGCCTTAGCCAAGGTGATCTCCCCGTCGTTCTTCAGTGTAAATGAACCGGTGTTCTTCCCGCTCCCCTTGCTGCTGGCCTCTGGCTGATTGTCCCCGTTGATGAAGGCCGCCAGGGCGCGGTTCATAACCTCCGAGACCCGCTTGCCGTCCTTCTTGGCCATCGAGAAAACCTCGAGGTAGAGCTCTGTGTCGAGCCCTCTTATGGCGACGGTCTTACGCGGCAAAGGTTTTACACGCTCACTTGTTAAAATGTTTACTTGTTTACATGTTAATAAGTAATCTTATAAGAGTATCGCATTGGATTTAGTCCATCATATCGATGGCTAATTTTGGGATGGGGAAATAGGTTTTGGACACGATTTTAATAAAGGATAAGCGCGCCCGTGATAAAAGTTCTGCGTCATCCCCGCGCGATGAGAGCAACTTCCGTAGTTATATAGCGTTATATCGCGAGTTATTATTATTAAATGAGGAGAACAACCTCGCCACTACACTGAAGAACATACAGGAGTTACTCTCCTTCAGCGAGAAAATATTCTCGTCCTCCGCGGTGGCCGAGTCCTTCCTATACTTTTGTCTTCATGGCTCTGCGACCGCCTGGGTTCTCCAGAACGAGCTGAACATCCCCGAGGCCTCCGTCTACAGGGCCCTCAAGAGGCTAAGATCGCTGGGTATAGTGGTTCCCGCCATCAAGGTCTCGAGGAATAGGAACTCCAAAGGAGGACCTCGACCAACGGTCTGGGCCCTGGAGAGTTCCTCGACCGATGAGATAGCCAGTGCCCTCCGGCTCCACTACCAGATGCTGAGCCCCAAGTTCAGGATAGCAGAGGAGGTGGCCCAGACGATCCTGGACGAGTACATCACCAAGAGGAACGTCTCCGAGGTCACCTACAGGGAGATAATCATCCAGGTGAAGGAGCTCAAGATGCCCTTCAGGGCCCCCGACATAGCCGAGCTGGCCGCGGATTACCTAAACGAGAAAGGCATCAAGGTCTGGAGATAACCCCAAATCAGGTCAGGCTGTAGTAGAGGACCCCTTTAACAACCTCTTCTTTGAGCTCTCCCCTGTTCCTGAGGTAGACCAGGTGTGCCAGGGTCTCTCTGGCGGCCATCCTCTTCGTC
>JAUVYU010000111.1 GCA_030602935.1 Candidatus Bathyarchaeota archaeon
ACGCCTTCCTTAGGCCCCGCAGGGAGCTATCCGAGGAGGAGAGGCGCGTCAAGGAGGCGGCAAAGGAGATCGTCAGGGGGATCGAAGGCGGCGAGGGGGTGGCCATGTCCACGGTCCACCTATCGGAGGTCGTCAACATCATCGAGTCAGGCCTCAGCCTCCAGAGGTCTCTTGGCTTCCTGGCATGGGCGATATCGAGTGCCAACATAGATGTCTACCCCACGGATGTCGGGGACTATGGGAGCGCCCTCTCCATAGCGAGGGAGAGTGGCGTGAGCGCCAACGACGCCCTAGCCTACCTGCTGATGAAGAAGCGTGGTCTGGACGAGGTCTACTCCTTCGACAGGCACTTCGACCAGCTAGACGTAACCCGGCTCCCCATGTAGGCGGGGATGCTCTCCCCCTTAATGCGTGGATATAGGGGTTAGACTATCCTGTTCTTAGGCGGGTCCAGGGGGTCTATCTCGCGGCAGCAGTAGTTTAGGACGAACTCCTCAGGGTAGGCCCTCCATATCTGGGCCGTCGCCTTGAAGCCCGTGCAGTGGCAGGGGCTGAGGATCTTGAAACCGAAGCCCCCTAGCTCGGTGATGCTGCGCTCCAAGTACTCGTCGCTCCTCCCCGACAAGTGGGTACCACCGACGTAGCAGGCGACCTCGGAGAAGCCGCTGAACTCCTTGACGTGGTTTAGTATGTTCACGGGCCCGGCGTGAGCGCAGCCAGAGGTCACCACCGCCCCGAAGCCCTCGAGGTCCATCAAGAGGGACTGGTCGTCGGCGACGGTGTCCTGCTTCCACTCTCCATCCACCTCGGTGAGGATCTGACTCCCCTCCTTGAGGTCCATGGGGGTCTCGAAGGTCCTCCTGGGCACCTCCCCTGTGGTCCAAACACCGGGTACGACCTCGACTGGGGATCTGCTTAACACAACCTCGCCCCCCGCCGCCTCTATCTCGGGGATGCCCTGGTCCTTCGGCACCCCGATGTCCCGTATCCTT
Organism: Candidatus Bathyarchaeota archaeon; assembly: GCA_030602935.1. GTDB lineage: Archaea > Thermoproteota > Bathyarchaeia > TCS64 > TCS64 > BS750m-G28. Next base: position 993 of record JAUVYU010000111.1, read on the forward strand.
CCTTTCTCGTTCTTATGGATATGGGGGTCGAAGACGCCTGGGTGGGCGTAAACCTTCACGCCTCCCGTGGCCTCCACGATGGGGACGTTAACCGAGGTGTGGTCGTAGTGGTTGTGGCTCAGCACGAGGCAGTCGATGTCGCTGATGTCGAGCTCCATGTGCTCGATGTTATGGAGGAGCCCCTTCGCCTCTGTGGCTGTGTCGACCATGATCTTCCTGGGGTTCCCCCGCGCGTCCTCTAGCTCCAGGAGCAACGAGAAGCCCCACTGGCCTAGGCCCCCCGCCATGACGAGGTTCTCGGCGAGAGTAGTCATCTTCAGGGATTTTATAGGATCCATTTAATTCACCCTTTTTTTTAATAAATATAAGATGATTGACCAAGTACAAGCTTCTATATTGCTCCAAATGGATGGTCGCGTGCGTGACGCAAATGGTATAGGGAGGTAGTGGATTACCTATAACCCGGTATTGACTCATTCTTTTCCAATTAGAAAGAAATTATTGAAAAATCTTAACATTATTCATACGACATCAGCAAAACATTTTACTTTCAAGTCCGGTTATATAATTTGATTTGACATTCACAAGGAGACTCAAGATGGTATGACTGAGTCTGGCATTAAATCTCATTGGGAGGAGATCTATACCTCGAAGTCCCCCACGGATGTGAGCTGGTACCAGACACGCCCATCACTCTCACTGCAGCTGATCAAATCAACTGGAATAGAAAAGGGGCAAGGCATTATTGACTTGGGGGGCGGGGCATCATTGCTAGTTGATTGTCTCCTAGAGGATGGGTATGAGGATCTATCTGTACTGGACATTTCAGGGCGGTCCCTCGAAATAACTAAAGCCAGATTGGGTGACCGGAAAGATGATGTCAAGTGGTTTGAAGTCGATGTGACAGAGTTTAATCCTTCGCGGAGATTTCATCTCTGTCATGACAGAGCCGTGTTCCACTTTCTAACAGACGAGGAAGACCAGAGAAAATACGTGGAGACTTTGAGTAGAATACTGGTACCTGATGGATATGTCCTGCTAGCTACCTTTGCATCAGACGGTCCTACGAGATGTAGTGGTCTTGATGTAGTTAGGTATGATGCAGAGACCATTAGAGCTGGACTCGGACCTGACTTCGAGCTATTAAAACAGCATGATGAGTCTCATTTCACTCCAGGGGGAACAGAGCAAAAGTTCTCCTACTTTTTATTCAGGAAGAAATAAAACCTCAAATCCCCCTTTTTTATATATCACATAAAAAAAGGGCCAGCCGCAGCCCATGAATAATAGGAACCACATCCACATGCCCTAGCTTATTCCTGCGCCACCCCACATCCAAGGCCACATCATACGAATAAACTCCTATCTTCGCCCGATGCGAGTTGCGCGCGATATCATTTTTTTTCCGGGTAAGCGCATCGGACGTTGTCGAGGGACTCTATGCCCCTGAAGTATTTGCAGATAGAAGTGTTCTTGATGGCGCATTTGTGCTCTTGGCCTCCATCGTCTTCGTTCCAGGGGCATGGTTCGATGTGCCATGAGATGTCGGGGTTCAGCAGCAGGTCTATGTCCATGTTGCCTCCCCTGAGAAGCCTGATCCCCTCCTTCCCCATTGACGCTCATCTCCCCTTCTTCAGTTCCTCTATGATCTGCAGCGTCCGGTCGATCTCGTCCTCGCTGTTGTAGATGTGGGTGCTGTATCGGACGCCTCTGCCTCCTCGGAGTGCGCGGGGCTGGATCCTGCCCCTCCTCCAAAGCTCGTCCTGGAGCTCCCTGTCCTCGACTCCGTCCACCTTGAAGGTGGTCAGCCCGGCGCACATCTCCGGGTGTACCGGCGTGACTATCTCGGTGCCATCCATCCGGCTCAGGCCTTGGCGCAGGCGGTCCCCCAGCTCCTTGATCCTCCGTTGGACCCTCTCCGGGCCGATCTCGAAGTGGAGGTCCAGGGCCGCCTCGAACCCCATGAGGAGGGCTGGGTTCCCCGTGCCCCGCTGCCCCAGCCGGTACCCGTTGTCCTCGTGGTTGTCCCACTGGGAGCTGGCCAGGGTCGTCCAGACGTCGTCGATGAGGGTCTCCTTTATGTAGAGGAAGCCGTTGCCCGCGGGGGCCATGAGCCACTTGTGGGGGCTCGAGTAGTAGGCGTCGCAGCCGATCTCCTTCACGTCTATGGGGATGTGGCCCGTGGCCTGGGCGCCGTCGATGATGGAGATTATGTCGTTCTCCCGGGCGAGGGTGCAGAGCTGCTTCACCGGGAGGACCATCCCCTGCTCCGAGGAGATGTGGGGGAAGGACATGACCCGCGTCTCCGGTCCTATTGCGTCCTCGAAGGTCTGCACTACTTGCTCGGGGCTCTCCACCGGGAACCGGATCTCGGCCCTGTTCAGCGTCGTCCCCCTCCGCTTGGCGAGGAGCTCCCAGCCGCATCGGCCTCCGGGGTGCTCGATGTCGGTGACCACCACCCCAGCCCCCTTGGGGAGATCCAAACCGTTAGACAGGAGGTTCATCCCCATCGTGGCGTTCTGGGTGAGGGCGACGAGCGTGTGGTCCGCGTTGATGAGCTTACCTACCTTCGACCTCAAGTCCGTGTATGCTCTGTACCCGGAAAGGAGGCTCATCCCTCCTCCGTGCCAGTCTACGTGGGCGACCTTGGCCATGGACTGGACCATGTGGTTGACGACGGCGTGGAGCACCCGGAGGGGGGAGGCCCCGATCGTCCCGGTGTTGCAGTACGCCTCGTCGGGGGGCATCGGGAACTGCTCCCTGAGCTTCATCCAGTACTCGAGGTCATCATGAGCGGGAAGCGGAGGGATGCCCCGATGCAGGGGCTCACACGGGATGTTATCAGACATGTTGATCTGTTTCGAACCATGAAGGGATTATATAAAATATGTGTGGTGTGTCCGAGATGGTTCTCTGATTGTTCTTCTTGTTGAGGAACGAATTATGATTCAGGTATCGTTCTACGAGGATTATCCCCTGGTTGCGGGGAGTAGGTGACGTATGTTGTTAAAGTGTACCCCTCAATCGTTTCATTTTAAAATTAAGAGCGTTTGTTATGAGCATACGCGAATGATATTTTCTAGTCTACAGGAGTATCGAGCGTACGCTAACCATATAGAGTCAGCATCTGAGCGGTTCAATAATAAAAAGGGGTGTTGGTTATTTCGACGCCATCCGCTTCTTCATCTCTGAGACGATCTTCTTCATTTCCTTGTCGTCAGAAAGAGGGTATATCTCTCTACTCACGTAGGGAAACATCGGGCACCCAGATAGTATCTTCGAA
>JAUVYU010000123.1 GCA_030602935.1 Candidatus Bathyarchaeota archaeon
CCACGTCTACCTGGAGGATGTCGGCCACAACCTCGGGCTCTACTCCTGGGACGTGGGCCGCCTGCTTCAAGTAGTGAACACGTTCCTGGAGTCCATCTGGTAGAACGCTGAGAGTGCATATGCGCTCACGTCGAGAAATGATGCGGTAGGTTTCGCTAAACTATGCCGATGCTACAGTGCTCACATACAGCATATTGACCTATGGTACGATCCCCTAGGAAGACTTCGTAAAACCGTTCCTCATGGTTTTATATACCATATAGGGGACCTTCAGAGCATATCAGCGAGTTAAGGTCGGTGAAATGAACTGAGATATCAAGCAAACGTGAACGTGAAGCACAAGCCCAAGGTAAGCTGCACCGTCGAGGCACGGGACATCAAGGAGGCGGCGAGGGAGATACGCCGCAGGTATGTCAACCATCAAGGATTCTCGCTCAACGCCTCAATTTAGCCCCCGGCATTCTCTCCGTGTTTTCATCTGAGAAATTTTTCTCCTCAATCCAGTGTTTCAGCAGAAAAAAGGGTCAGACAGACTCTATGTCTTTGCCTGGCCTCGAGCACAGAACTCACTTCATGCGAGGTCCGCAAAACCTTGGAATCATTATGGACCCCGGAACGAGCATATTCTTACAAAAAGAAAAGGGGAGAAAAAGTTTTAGACCAGATCCACAGCCTCAGCGGGCATCCAGTGGGCGTCCTTCCCCTCCCACTTGACGTTGCACCCGATGGGGTTCGTCAGGGGTACGCTTATGGCCTCCCCGGCGAGGTGCTCCTCCAGCGCCCTGTCCAGGTCGTTGACGGTTATCTCCGAGGTGACCCGAGGGTTATCCACGCCCCTGCCCGTGTACACGAGTCTCCGCTCTGTGTCGAAGATGTAGAAGTGAGGCGTCCTCAGGGCCCCGTACTTCAGTGCGACCTCCTGGGACTCGTCGTGGAGGTAGAGCCACGGGAACGCGTGCTCCGCCATACGCTCCACCATGTGCTGGAAGCTGTCCGTGGCGTTCGTGTTTACGCTGTTCGAGTTGATCCCCACGAACTTGACCCCCTTGGCCATGTACTTCTCAGCTGTCTTCCTGGTGACCTCGTCTGACCCTACCACGTATGGGCAGTGGTTGCACGTGAAGAAGACGACCAGGACCTCTGAGTCGAAGTCGGACAGGCTGTAGGTGTTTCCATCCGTGGCGGGGAGCTCAAAGCCCGGCGCCTTATCTCCTATCTGCAGTGTGAATGGCATATTCATTCGTATCAAATTGTGGAACCGCGACTATAAAACGTGGGCATCCCCAAGATTTTTTCACCCGTCTTATCTCTGGGGGCCCCTCTCAACATATAAATGGATGACCCCAAGACGTAAAATGATATGTCATCCGAGGTTATGGTGGGCAACAAAGCTTGCGCCACCGGAGTCAAACTGGCGAGGGTCCAGGTCGCAAGCGCGTACCCCATCACCCCCCAGACGACCATCACCCAGTACCTCTCGGAGATGCACGCGAACGCCGAGTTCGACTTCGACTTCGTCAACGTCGAGGGGGAGCTCACGGCACAGCTCATCGTCCAGGGCGCCTCAAGGGTAGGAGCCAGGACCTTCACCTGCACTGCAGGACCGGGCCTCCTCTACATGCACCACCCCATGCAGGAGACCGGCACCTGGAGGCTCCCCGTCGTCATGGCGGTGGTCCACAGGGGATACAAAGGGATGATGCCCGACCACAGCGACCTCATGTCCCAGCAGTGGACAGGCTGGATCCACTGGTACGTAGAGCACGCCCAGGAGATACTGGACACCGCCCTCATGGCCTACAAGATCGCCGAGGACATGAGGGTGAGAATCCCCGTAGCCTTCGGATACGACGGCTACGTCCTGTCCTACACGGCGGAGCCCGTCGAGATCCCGGATCAGGAGACCGTGGACGCATGGCTTCCCCCGAACAAGCCCTACCCCAGCATCCTCCCCGACGGCTACGACGCCCGGAAGTTCATGATGGAGCTCATGGAGATGCTGGGAGCGGGGGACCCCCAGAACGCCTGGAAGACCCACCACGAGGCCATCCTGGGCTCCGAGCAGGTGCTCAGGGAGACCATGGACTCCTTCGAGAAGACATTCGGCAGGAGGTACGGCAACGGCATGATCGAGACCTACATGATGGAGGACGCCGAGGCGGCCATAGTCGCCATGGGCACCATAGCCGGCTCCACGAGATCGGCGGTCGACAGGCTGCGCAGCGAGGGGAAGAAGGTGGGGCTCATCAAGCTGAGGAGCTTCATCCCCTTCCCGGAAACGGACTTCAAGGAGTGGGCCGAGAAGGTGGACGCCTTCGCAGTGGTCGACCGAAGCATCTGTCCGGGTAAGGGTGGCCCGGTCTTCAACAAGCTGAGGAGCACCCTCTACAACGTCGAGGAGAGGCCCGACATCCTCCAGTTCCACGCCGGCCTCGGCGGGAAGGAGGTGCGCATCGGCGACCTCTGCAACGTCGGAGAGAAGGCCCTCAAGGTCGTGCAGGGAGGCATGGTGGAAAGCCTCGTGGAGTGGGTCTAGAGGTGATGATGAGATGAGCGAGAGAATGATAAGATCCCAGATACCCCTCGAGGAGAGGAGCCTATCACCTGGGAGCGCATGCCAGGGCTGCGGGGCGGCACTGGCCGCCAGGCTGGCATTCAAGGCCCTGGGGCCCAACGTCATCAGGCTGATGATCCCCTGCTGCCCGGACACGATGACCAACAACCCGCTGGTGGTTGGGGTCTTCGAGGGCGGAGGCGCACACCTCTCCGGGATCTCTAGAGGTCTCAAGGCCATCAACAGATCTGACGTCACAGCCGTCGGCTTCTTCGGCGACGGGGGCACGTACGACATCGGTATGCAGGGGCTCTCGGCGGCCGCGGAGAGGAACGAGAACATACTGGTGATCACCAAGGACAACGAGGCCTACATGAACACGGGGAACCAGAGGAGCGGCTCGACGCCGCAGTACGCCATGACGAGCACCAACCCCATAGGGCCCAAGAGCAGGGGGAAGGCGAGGCCCAAGAAGAACATCCCGTTGATCTTCGCCGCCCACTACGTCCCCTACGTGGCCACCGCGAGCGTCGCCTTCCCGGAGGACCTCATCGCCAAGGTCAGCTACGCCAAGGAGGTCGAGGGCTTCAGGCTGATAGTCATCCAGAGCCCCTGCCCCGTAGGCTGGAGGTACTCCCCCGAGAAGACCATAGAGGTCTCCAGGATCGGCGTCCAGTCGGGGGTCTGGCCCCTCTACGAGGTCATCGACGGCGACAAGTTTAAGCTCAGCTACAAGCCGAAGGAGCTCAAGCCCGTCTCCGAGTACATCCGCTACCAGGCAAGGTTCAGGCACGTCACGGACGTCGAGGTCGCAGAGGTCCAGAAGCGGGCCACGTCAAACTGGGAGCAGCTGCTGAGGAGCGACGAGCTGGGCAGACTGTTCATCTAATTTTTATCTTTCTTTCCCAGAACCCTATATATCTGAACCACCGAATATTCTCAGGTTATCCGTCATGCCCTCATTCAAGTTCCACTTCCAGGAGATCGACTGGGTCATCTACATCCCCAGCCACGGCAACGCCAGCAGAAAATACGACAAGTACGGCGTCGACTACAACGACAGGAGCGGGAAGAGCACCCAGTCCGGGAGGAAAGAGAGCCTCAAGGATGTGCTGTCGAAGACGCAGATCAGCAAAAAGTACCCCCACACTGTTGGCTTCTTCCTCGCCTCCAAGGGGAGGGGCCCCACGTGGAAGCCCGACTACCTGAGGTCGAAGGCGATTCGAAGCAAGAGGGGGTTCCACGCCTTCCTCAAGGAGCTCAGCCTCTGAAATCATAATACAAGCCTAATGCACGCGTCAAATCAGGCGTTCTAAGGCCCCCAAACGGGCTGAATCCATAATACGCGGTACTACTTTCCCTAATACATAGAGGTATGGGGGTTCAAGATCCCATATAATTCCGGAGGAAAAGCACGCATGAGCTTACCTTATCGGGTTAACACGGTCAACATCGAGGAGGGGGAGCGTTGACGGTCGAATCTGACCCCAGGGACGGGGAGTTGTCAGACGTGATGCCAGCCATAATAATACAGTTGCTATTCTTTTGCCTCACAGTAGGCATGATCATTCT
>JAUVYU010000096.1 GCA_030602935.1 Candidatus Bathyarchaeota archaeon
CCAGGGCGCCTTGGAGACCCTCGGAGAATTCGCCACGATAGAGGAGGTGGAATTCCCCGACCTCCCATACGAGGCCATAACACGGATAATCCTGAGCGCGGAGGCTGCGAGCGCCCACGAGGAGTTCATAGAGAGCGGGAGGACGTCCGAGTTGACCGCCCCCGAGGATCACTACGGAGCCTACCCGCGTATGGTGGTCCTGGCGAAGGACTACATCAGGGCCATGCGCCTGAGGATGAAGATGGCCAGGGCGGTGGACGAGGTCATGTCCGGATTCGACGCCGTGGTGGCCCCCACGAGCAGGAGGGTGGCCTCGCCCATTGACGAGGAGTTCCGTCGCACGTCTCCGGGGACCTCCAGGGACATCATGGGGGCGGTGGGCAACGGGGCCGGGCTTCCGTCGATCTCAGTGCCCAGCGGATTCACCGACGCGGGGCTCCCCACGGGCATCCAGTTCATGGGGAGAGCCTACGCCGAGAATACCATCATCGCCATCGCGAAGGGATACCAGGAGAGGACGGACTGGCACGTACGCCACCCCGCGGAGACTACACCTTAAGAAAAAAAGGGCCTAGGCGAAGGGCTTACCGCCCTTACCCCAGCTGGCCTTAGGCACGTCGTGTATGATGACGGTGACGGCGTCGGGCGCACAGCCACAGGCCTCGCAGACGGCTTCCGTCACGAGCTTTATGGTCTTCGCCTTCGTCGCGTCGTCCCTGCCACTCCACCACTTAATCTCCACTAGAGGCATAGATTCACCAGATCACCCACCCTGACCGGGTATATTAGAGGCTTCCGCTGAGGGGCGCCGCTCAGCAGCGGAGGCAAGGCTGCCTCGACCCGAACGGTGTCTGGACAACGCTTAAAACGCCTTTCATAGACCTTAGGTAGATCGGAATGAAGTGCGACATCCTCGTCATCGGGGCTGGAGCCCTCGGCCTCAGCGCGGCATATCACCTGAAGAGGGGGAACCCCGAGAAGTCCGTGCTGGTCGTGGACAGGCATGGCGGACCCGGACAGGGGAACAGCGCGAAGAGCGAGGGGGCCTTCAGGAACACGTTCACATCGGAGACCAACTACCTGCTGGCGGACTCGACCATCGACTGGTTCACCCATATGCAGGAGGACCTGGGCCACGACATCAAGCTGGGCTTCCTCGGCTACCTCTGGCTCTTCAGCGAGGAACAGCACAGACGCGTGACCCCAGCCATACGCAGGATGATGGAACGCGGGGTGGAGCTGAGGGAGCTGGGAAAGGAAGAGCTGCAGGATGCCATTCCAGACCTCGTCACGGATCTGGGGGACGACGAGGAGGTGGAGCTGATGGGCCTCGAGTCCGTGGAGACCGGGCTCTTCTGCCCAAAGTCGGGGAGCCTCGACGCCGACGCCCTGGTCCGGAGCTACGAGGAGGAGTTCCTGAAGCTGGGGGGCGAGGTGTCGTACGGCACCGAGGTCCAGAGGCTCGTCCTGAAGGGGGAGCCAGAGCTTGGCATCCCCGGGGAGCCCTTCGTCTGGCAGGAGGCGAGGATTACGGGGGCGGAGACCGGCAAGGGGGAGATAGAGGCGGAGACGACGATCGTCGCGGCGGGGGTGTGGTCGGAGACGCTGCTGGACCCCATCGGCGTCGACGCCATGATGAGGCCTAAGAAGCGTCAGCTGTTCGTTTTCAAGGACCCGAAGCTGGAGGGATTGATGGACGTGAAGGGCCTCAACGAGGAGGGGGCGCTCCCCCTCACCGTGCTCCCCAAGTCGGCTGTGTTCCTCAAGGCGGAGGTCACGGAGGGCAGCGTCTGGCTGGGCTGCGCCGACGACATCGGACGCCCCTTCGACCTGGAGGACGACCCCCAGGCTGAGGAGGACTACTACACGGACAGCCTCTACCACGTCCTCGTCAAGTACTTCCCGTGCTTCGCCGACCTGCGCCCGATGAACAGCTGGGCGGGTCAGTACGCCGTCAACAGCCTCGACGGCGCCCCGGTCGTCTCAGGTGAGCCGGGAATGATCTACGTGGGGGCGGCGAGCGGTAGCGGCATAATGAAGTGTGACGCTCTGGGGCGGATAGTCGCCGCGTTCCACGCGGGAGAGGAGGAGGCGGAGCTCTACGGAGGCCGAAGGTTCAGGGTCGCCGACCTCGGCGTCGCGGATCGCCGGGTTGAGAGGGAGACATTCATCATCTAGGCTCTCCCCCGGCAGGTTCGCTCTCCTCCGGATTGTCTGTCCGTTTCTTGTTGTTTCTCAGCTCTTTGATTTTCTTCCGTTCGGACCAGATCTTCTCTAGGCACGCCTCTCTGACGAATGAGCTCTTGCTTGGCCAGTATCCTAGTTCTTGGATGAGGCTGTCTATGTCTCTGGCGATGCCGCGGGGTATCGAGACGGTGACATATTTTGTTTTTTCGCTCAAGTCATGCCCTTCTTGGATGGCCCAATTCGATCATTCCGGAGTTGGAATGTTATTAAAAAATGCTGATAACAATATGCAATGATCGATGGTGACATCTTACAGGATACAGATACGTTTCTTGATCTCTAGAAATCAATTAGCATAGGGACGGAGATTCGTATCCTCTGGATTGGGACGTTCGACCCAGAATACTCCGTTCCTACAATACTCCTTTTTTATGCGCGAAAAAATAATTATTCTCCTAATTTTTCTAGAATCTCAGATATTTTTTACATGCGCGGGGCATAACATAGATATAGGCTTCCTGTAAAACTAATTATAGGAAACAACGGAGCGATGATCATGAGAGCATATGTCCTGATTAACACGGAGCTGGGCCAGGAGGCTCAGGTAGTATCGGAGTTGAATGAGGTAGAGGGGATAACGGGCATCTCCTCCCTGTACGGCATCTACGACGTGATCGCACAGGTAGAGGCCGATTCCATGGAGAAGGTCAAGGAGATAGTGTTCAACAAGATCAGGCGCCTCGACAACGTGAAAACCACCATCACCCTGATCACCTTCGGGGAAGGCTTCTCCCGAGAATAGAGTCCTTTTTTCTCTACTCCATTTACAAGCTTCCAGCGGGTGGGTTGTTACTCTGACTGGCTGCTGTGCGTCACATCAGGTCGAAATATTTTAGCGTGAGAGTTGTGGACGGAAGCCAGGTAGCAGGAATAGAAACCCCCTTCGATTCAAGCCCTGGCTTCCAAATTGCTCAAGGCTGATTTTCTAGAGTGTAAATTATGGGCTAGTCGAGGTTGTCCTCGATAGGGGTCATCGTGTACTTGACCTCGGATATTCCCCGGATGGCCTTCGTCTTCCGGATGAAGTCGAGGACCACCTCCAGGGGTCCACGTATAATGAATACGTCCATACAGTACGTGCTCCCGATATGGAAGTGGGTGTTGCTGAATATGTTATCGTCGAAACCGTGTCTGAGGGCCATGAGGTTCGCGCTGTGATCGTGGCGCTCCCTGTCCGATTGGACCGTTACGGTCGCCATTACCACTCCGTGCTCAAGCCTCTGGAGGGCGAACTGGGAGAGAGCCTCCCGGATGGCGAGCCTGATAGCCTCTGAGCGGCTTGAGTACCCGGACTTCCCTATGAAGTCGTCGAGCCGGTCCAGGAGCTCGGCGGTCATCGAGATGCTGATGACGGTCATATCGGTTATTAAGATCACGACTAAATTTTATTAAATGTTATGAATTACCCTCCCTTCTATAGCATCAGATTAATAAACCGCTCTCGGACCCTTCCGATGAGTGAGGCAGGAGAGCTCATAGATGGACCACAGTCACGACGACGACCACGGACACGACCCTGAGGAAGCTCAAGCCCACGAGCACTCCGAAGGGAGCCTGATACCCCTCGCGGTGTCAGGCGTCACCCTCGCCCTCGGCCTGGCCCTGAGGTACCTGTACGGACAGTCTCTGCCCTCAGACCTCCTCCTCGTGGCGACCATGGTCCTGTCGGGGTACAAGATCGCTGAGATCGGTCTGAGGGGGCTGCTGGGGGCACATATCAGCATCAACCTGTTGATCTCCATCGCCGCCGTCGGCGCCTTCGCCATCGGGCATCTGGAGGAGGGGGCCGCGGTCGTATTCCTGTTCAACATCGCTGAGAAGCTGGAGGACTACGCCGCGGACAGGGCCAGGCACGGCATCGAGGCGCTCCTGGAGCTCAAGCCCGAGGTGGCGACGCTGAGAAGGGACGGAGGGGAGGTGGTCGTGCCCGTGGGGGAGGTCTGGCCTGGAGACATCTTCGTCCTCAGGCCCGGTGACCGTGTCCCCCTGGACGGTCTGGTGATCGAGGGGGCCTCCAGCGTCGACCAGGCCACCATCACGGGTGAGTCGGCCCCCGTCTCGAAGCAGGTGGGGGATGAGGTCTACGCGGGCACCATGAACATCGATGGCTTCGTCGGCGTCCAGGTCACGAAGCTCGCCGAGGAGACCATGCTCGCGAGGATCCTTGAGATGGTCGAGGAGGCCGAGGAGAGCCGCTCCCCGACTGAGGCCCTCGTGGACCGGTTCGCCCGGATCTACACTCCTGCGGTTATCCTTCTCGCCGTGCTGGTGGCCGTCGTACCCCCGCT
>JAUVYU010000020.1 GCA_030602935.1 Candidatus Bathyarchaeota archaeon
TCGATCTCCTCGGCGGGGGCCATCTCCCCGAAGCCCAGCCGGGCAAGCTCCTCGAACCTCTGCTGGGCTTGGAGCCTTTGCTTCTCCACCTCGAGGTCGAGCTCCATGTTCCTCCTTTCGAAGGCTACCTGCCTGCGTTCAAGCCGCTCGATCTGTTGCTCATACCTCCGCACCGTGCCCCTGTGCGTCTTGAGCACACGGCTCGTCGCCTCGACCTCGGAGACCATGCTATCGAGGACCTTCTGAAGCTCCTCAACTGCTTTCTGCTCTGCCTCCAGCTGCTTCTGGGTCTCTACGCGCTCCTTTCCGAGGGACTTGATATCCTCTTTCCATCTCGTTATCTGGTCCTTCGTGTCGGAGGTCCTCATCTCCAGCACTTTGTCGATGAGGTTCGTCTGGATCTGGATCTCCGACTGTAGTTGAACTTTCTGCGCTCGTAGGTCGGCTATCTCACTCTCGATCGTGTTGCGTGTGACCTCCAGACCTGAGATGTCCGAGGGGGAGAGCGTCTTGAGGTCAGCTATCTCCTTCTTAGCCCTCTCGATCTCCTCAAGCGTCCTACCCTTCCTCTCCTGGAGCGTAGCAGCGAGAGCCAACTCCCGCTCCCTCTCCTCTGAGCGTTTCACGATGCTCTCATCGATCGTAGTGATGCTCCTCTCGAGACGCTTGATGCTCTCCTGGGTCTCCAGTATCTGACCGTCGACGCCATCGATGTTCTTGTTGAAGGCGTCGATGAAGCCAGTGAACGTCCTGAGATTTCCGCCTGATTTCCTAAGGTCGGTCATCTTCGTGGAGAGGCTTTTTCGGAGTGACTTTATTGTCGTTGAGAGATCGTTGATTGACCTCTCGGTGGGGATGAGCTTCGCGAAATCAGGGGGGCGGCGCCAGTGCCCGCCGACGAGCCCTCCCTTGGGCTCGAAGAGATCGCCCGCCAGGGTGACTATCCGGTAACCCTTCTTGGCTAAGTTGATGGCCGTCTTCCTGTCACTGGCCACGTAGGTGTCTCCCCAGATGAGGTAGAGGGCTGGCTCGTACGCTTTGTCGCACCTAATCAGTTTGGGGAGGTATCCCTCGATGCCTGAGGCTTTCAGTTCCTTCAGGGGTTCAGGGGGGTTGATGTCCTTGAGGGGGATGAACCGGGTCATGCCCAGCTTGTTCTTCTTCAGCCCCTCCATGCACTCAATAGCGGTCTTAACGTCCTCAACAACGACCGCATTGATCCAGTTATCCGCAGATGTCTGCGCGGCTCTCTGGTACTTGAGGTCTATCTTGATGAGCTGCCGGAGTGAGCCGTGATATCCCTCGAGGGCTCCGGCCTCCCCCATCTCCCGGATCCGCTCAAGGGCCTTCTCCTCTGTTACGACGTTCTTCCATAGGTCCCTCTTTGCGGTGAACTCTGTTATGGTCTGCTCCGCGTTCTTCGCGAGCTTGTTGGCTCCCTCGATGGTCCCCCGGATGCTTCTCTGGCGCTGGACCTGATCGTCGATGGTCTCGACCATGTCCTCCAACTTTCGGGCCTCATCGACCTTGAGCCCCTCCAGCTCTTCTATCTTGTTCGCCAAGGCCTCCATGGTATTGGAGGAGTCCTGCTTCTTCTTCTCCAGCTCCTGGGTCTTGGACTCAAGGGAGTTGGCGTTGACCTGATGCCTGTTGATCCCGATCTCCAAACCGCTGAGGCTCTCCTGCATGGGGACGAGGTCCTCTGTCAGCTTCTCGACCCGTTTCTGGTTTCCCTCAGCAGTCTCCTTGAGATCTATGACCTTCTCGATCAACGACTGAAGCTGAGTCCCCTTCCTCTCGACCTGCCTGTCGACACCCCTCTGTTGCTTCGTGAACTCCCTCAGCTCGACTCGTCTCTCGGCTATCTCGGCCTTGGAGCGTTTGATCTCAGCAAGCTTGTCCTCAATCGCCCTCTCAAGGGAGGCCTTCTGGGAGTCCAGCTCCCGTATCCTAGCGCCAAAGGAGTTCTGCAAAGATCTCTTCTCGACGATGTCGGATTTCAGGATCGGCAGACGTGTGTTGCCCTTCTCCGAGGCCTCGTTGGTGAACTCCTCCAGGCGGTCCCTCGCCTCCTCCCTCGCTTTCCCGAGGCCCTCCTTCTCCTTCTCCAGCTTGGCGACTTCAGACTCGTTCTCGGAGATCTGCCTCCGGATTTCCTCAATCTTGGACTCCAGCTGACTTATCTGGGCCGATTGCTTGATCGCCTCAAGCTTGCTCTCGTACCTCGCGAGGAGGTTGTGTCGGAGCGCGTCATTCCTCTGACGATCAAGCTCGTTGACCCTCTTTCTCACTTCGTCGCTCTTAGCTGAGGCGATCTCGATCTTCCGCTCAGCCTCGGATAGACGTATTTTGGCCTCAGCCTTCTTCTCATCGTACTCAGTGATGCCAACGATGTCCTCAAGGGCGGACATCCGCTCGACCGGAGTGAGGTCGCTGAGTCGAGTGGCTGTTCCCTGTAGAACGATGTTGTAACCACCGGGGCTGATGCCAGCCATGACCAGGAGGTCGAGTAGGCGCCGGCGGGACGTCCTCTTGCCGTTCAGGAAGTACTTGCTCTTCCCCTGCGTGTCGACCCTCCTACCTACGCTCACGGTCTTCCTGTCTATGGCGAGGCCCCGGTCAGTGTTGTTGAAGTAGATGGTGACCCGGGCATACTGGGGCTTGGTGCTGTTCTCCCCCGCCCCATCAAATATGAGACCTGAGAGGTCGGGTACCCTCATCCTCTTGGAGCCCAGCTCCCCGAAAACGAACTGAACGGCGTCGATGAGGTTGCTCTTGCCGCTCCCGTTTGGGCCGGTGATGACGTTGAACCCTCGACCGAAGTTCAGCTTAACCTCCCCGCTGAACATCTTGAAGTTCCTGACTACGATCCTACTGATATAGACCATTTACGTCATTTCTCCTTCCATGATGTGCCCTACCGGTCATTCCTGAAGGCAGCTAAACCTGATGGAGCCGGCTCTATGCAAATTGCATTATCCCTTTAAACAATTCAAGACTAGCGCTCGCGAAAACGCGTCGCGAGGCCAGTATTACGGAGTATTACACGCGAATTATGGCGTGCTATGGTGGTCGTATGAAGAGTACGACGCTTTGACACAGCGTATGAGTGGATGGTGAAACCTTAAAACAAACTCAGGTGAGATGCTCTTCCATGGAACAGAGGATAGACAGATTTTCTGAGCAGATTGAAGACTCTGGCCTAGACGCATACGTTGTTACTAGGAGTCCGAACGTCTACTACTTCACGGGATCCATCAGTGGCGGTCGATTAATCGTCACCCCAAATGGAGAGTCAACGCTTCTCGTTGGGAGGCTTAACCTAACATGCGCCCAAGACCAGGCGAAAGGATGTGGCGTGAAGCCGTATACGAGAAAGGAGTTAATCGATCTCATGGTTGGGGAGTTGAGTGGGGCGAATCCTAAGACTCTCGGGTTCGACGAGCTCTCGCTTAGCATGTACAACGACCTCAAGGAGAAGATGCCGGACGTCGAATTGAAGGCTGCGCCGGAGATCGTCAGGAGCATGCGGATGGTGAAGGATGAGGACGAGATCAACCTCATGAGGCGCGCGGCGGTGCTCGCTGACATCGGGATGGACGCCATCAAGGACTGCCTCAGGATAGGGATCAGGGAGAACGAGGTAGCGGCCGAAGCCGCCTACGCCATGAGGAAAGAGGGTGCGGATACCCTCGCGTTTCCTTTTATCGTCGTATCCGGTCCCCGGTCGGCCTACCCCCACGGGGGCGTCACGGATCGGAAGATCAAGAAGGGGGAGTTCGTCACGATAGATATGGGCGCGGGCTACAAGGAGTACAAATCCGACATTACACGCACCTTCATTGTTGGCCCTCCCACGGAGAGGCAAGCCGAGATATATGAGACGGTTCTCAGTGCCAATCTCAGCGTCCTACAGAAGATACGGGAAGGAGTACCTGGAACAGAGGTCCACGCTGAAGCTGAGAGGGTAATCGGCGAGGCACAGTACGGGGAGTACTTCATCCATGGCCTAGGCCACGGCGTCGGGCTGGAGGTCCATGAGGGGCCGTCCCTCGGTAAGTCGAGCAAGGATATCCTGGAAATCGGGAACGTGGTGACGAATGAACCGGGCATCTATATCCCAGGATATGGCGGCGTCAGGATAGAGGACACGGTTCTGGTAACCTCTTCTGATCCCGTGTGTCTGACCAAGGCGCCGAAGGACCTGGACGCCATGCGCGTCTGACCTCATTTCCCATATCTTCTTTTCCTATTCTGGTAGGCCCTGATCGCCCTCTCCAAGTCGATCTCCCTGAAGTCTGGCCAGTAGACGTCGATGAAGAAAAGCTCGCTGTAGGCGGACTGCCAGATCAGGAAGTTGCTGATCCTGGACTCACCTGAGGTCCTCATGACGATGTCCAGCTCCTGCTGGGGGAGGTGGGAGGTGTACAGGTGTTCCTCGATCGTCGCCTCGTCGATCATCTCGGGGGTGAGCTCCCCCTTCTGAACCTTTACAGCGATCTCCCTCGTCGCGTCCACGATCTCTGCCCGCCCACCATAGGCCAGAGCGATGTTGAGGTAGAAGTCGCTGTAGTCCTTTGTGCTCTCCTCCACCTCCGATATCAGTTCCTGAATCGTCTCAGGAAGTAGGTTCATCCTCCCGATGGCCGTGATTTTAACCCGGTATATATGGATGACGTCGGAGTGTAGGATCTCCCGTAGGTTCTCCTCGTAGAGCTTCATGAGCGCCTCGACCTCCTCCTCCGAGCGCTTGAAGTTCTCCGTTGAGAAGGCGTAGAAAGAGATAGTCGATATTCCGAGTTCCAGGGCCCACTCCAGGAAGTTCTTCACCTTCTCAGCGCCCTCCCGGTGACCCTCCCACGGGATCATGTCGTGGGCTGAGGCCCAGCGCCTGTTACCGTCGAGGATGACGCCTATGTGCTTAGGAAGTCTATCACGGTCGATCTGCATGCGGAGCCAAGCTCCGTAGAGCTTGTAGACGCCCAGAGCGGAAAGAAGGCCTCGCAGCATGTCGTGATCACTTTCCTTTAGTCGAGAGGGTTACCAGTATAAGCCTTTAGTGATGATTTATTATGCAAAATGGAACATTCCCCTTATTTGAAGGGTAGCCGATCCTTGTACGCTCCATAGATGACGAACACTGAGAGTATCGTCGTCAGCATTCCCCCTACGATCATGAAGACGAGTGGGGAGGTTAAGGTGAGGCCCTTCTCGGGTTCGATGAGTACGTTAGCCAACTCGATCGCTATACGCCATATCCAGAAGGTTACTATCAGCCCTACAACGTTCTGCATAATTTTTGGATCTCTCTGCATGTAGTGGGACGCGATGCCTCCTGTTAGGGCGACTGCGATGCCCATCGTGATGTAGTTGATAGATCCTAGGATGAATCCTGCGATGATCTTCGATGAACGCTCCAGCCACCATGAGGAGTCCTGCCATGGGGCAGGTGCTGGGCCTTCCACGACCGTCCATATATTGACCAGGCCCTGACTGATCCCTACCAGGGAGACCATCACGCCTACGAAGGCCGTGGCGAGTAGCAGCTGGCGTTCAATGGGGGGTAATCTTAGCCGCGCCAAGGCCAGTCTCTCGTCAAGCCCGAAGCCCTTGATAAGCAGGACCAGGCCCATCACGAAAGATAGGACGGTTCCAGCGTTCTGGAGCTGGCCGAACACTGTGAGAATTCCGAGGATAACCAGCATCAACCCCGGGACTCCCAGGCTGACCCTGGAATAGTAGGGGTCCTCGATGAGCATCCTCATGTATCTGAATATGACGGCCCATGTCTCCTCGATACGTTCACTGTGCTTGACAACCACGTGCTGGACGGAGGTAATGGGGACCCTGGACTGGATTAGGGATATGATGGCCTCATCGGCGTATCCGTCAGTAACTAGGATGACTCCAGTCGCCTTGAAGGACGCCAGGATCGACTCAAGTTCCTTCACAATGTTCCTATCGGCTTCTATGCCACCTTTAGCCGTACCGGAGATAGTGGCTATCATATAGACCTCGTCGGGGTACTTCTCGGTGAGCTGATCGTACAGCTTGACTGCGCCAAACATTGCGTTAGCGTCTGCTTCCTCGGGATCCGCTAAAGCTAGGGATGTAGCCGCTTCAATGTTGGCCTCTCTGTTGAGAACAGGAGTATCTATACCGCCCTTCTTTCCAATGTCATCGTCCCCGTCGATACAGAGGATCAGTGTCCTAGGTTCGACTCTCCCCGGCTCTGACATTAGTTAATCCACCTCCAAAAAGGGTGGAGGGGTATATATGTGCTTAGAAGTAGGCTATATCTCCAGATTAAGGGCTTCTTTGAGGCCTTTGTAGCGGTTGCGTATGGTGACCTCGGTCACCCCTGCTGCGTCGGCTATCATCTTCTGCGTGCGCTTCTCGTCGTTCATGACGCAGGCGATGTAGAGCGCTGCGGCTGCCAGGCCCATCGGGTCCTTACCGGCTGTCGTCTTGAGCCTCTCCGCCTCTCTGAGGATCTCCACCGCCTTCTGCTGGGTTAGCTCGCCGACTTTCACCTTTGAGGCGATCTTGGGGACCCTGAGCTGGGCTGCTGGGATGGGCATCTGGAGGCCCAGCTCCCTTAGTAGGAGTCTGTAGCATCTGGCGATGTCCTTCTTTTCGATGGGGCTGTGCTTGGCAAGCTCCCGGAGGGTCCTCGGGGTCTGGGTGAGCCTGCACGCGGCGTACAGGGAGGCTGCGGCTATCGCAGAGATGGATCTTCCCCGGACAAGTCCCTTGTCGAGGGCCTTGCGGTAGATTACGGCCGCCTTCTCCTTGATGGGCGGCGGGATGTGGAGTTTGTCGGTGAGCCTGTCGAGCTCTGCCATGGCCTGGGCTAGGTTCCGGTCAACAGAGGAGTGGACCCTTGACCTTATCTGCCACTTTCGCAGGCGGAGCATCTGAAGCTTCGTTTTCAGGGGGATCTTGCGCCCGAAGGCGTCCCTGCCGACCCGGCCTATCATGGTGGTTAGGCCCTTGTCGTGGACTGCGAATGAGAGGGGGACGCCGACACGGCTCCTTGACTCCTTCTCGCTCTGGGTGAAGGCCCTCCACTCGGGGCCCTTGTTGATAATGGACTCCGTGATGACGAGACCGCAGTCCCCGCAGATGACCTCGCCCGACTCATTGTCGTGAATAAGGGTGCTACTCCCGCACTCCGAGCAGACGTTCTCACTCAGGAGCTTCTCTCTTCTCCTTGACATGTTCTCCCTCAATATATACGTGTTAAATATTCCATCTCAGAATCTTCGTCATAAACTATTTCGGAATTATCTGATCACTTGGAGCACAGCAAAACTCTCCGGATGTTATATTTAAGCTTTTCGTATCAAATCAATATAGTCTATAGAAGAAGGGTCGAGATATATAGAGGTTAACGTGGAACTGGAATATCTATTCTTAACATCCCCTTCTTTATAGTTGTACTGGGCACTTCGCTGTATTCAGGGGGATTTAGGATAAAAGATAAAGCCCCCGTGGGCCTGAGTGTTTGTTAGGTTGTGGGCGTGACCGTTTCTGCTAGGGAGTTCCGCTCGATTATCAACTCCTTTGTCGATGAGCTGAGCAGGGATGAGTCGGTGGCGTCCGTGGGGCTCTTCGGGAGTTGGGTGAGTTACGAGGCCTCCGGGTCAAGCAGCGTTGATGTCCTGGTCGTGGACTGGTCTGGCCGTGACTACGAGTGTCGGGAGCTTCGGGAGTACCGGGGGCTCGTCATGGACGTGGACAGGGTGCCCCTGAGCTGGGTGGGGAAGATGGTGAGCCCTGAGGTGGATCATAAGGTGTATGGGGCTATGATCATGCACGATCCTGGGGGTATGCTGCGGAGGGCTCAGGGTTTCCTGGAGGTGAACTATCGGAGCCCTGGGAGGCTTGAGATGAGGGCTGAGGGGTGCCTGTCCGCTGCGGAGATGTACCTGAGCAGGATCAGCTCGGCGTTGAGCCGGGGCGATCATGAGACCGCGTGCGTCTTCGCCGAGATGGGCGCGGCCTCTGCGGCTCTCGTTCTCGTCGACCTGGCGGGGCTCTCCCCGGCACGAAGCTCATCTGTCTGGGATCTGCGGCGGG
>JAUVYU010000075.1 GCA_030602935.1 Candidatus Bathyarchaeota archaeon
CCTCTCCTGGGGCTTCGAGAAGTCGTCTCCCCAGGCGATCTCCTCCCCGGCATCCTGGAGCATCTCAATGGACTCCGTGTAGGTGACCCGCCTGAATGGGACCTCCGGCACGACTAACTCTCTGCCTAGGACCTCCAGCTCGTCGGGGCACCTCTCCTTCACCGCCTCCAGCATGTGGACCAGTATCTCCTCCAGGACCTTCATCACCGTCTCGTCGTCGGCGAAAGCCTGCTCGATATCCATCTGCCGCACCTCATTCAGGTGGGTCGGGGTATTGAACTTCTCCGCCCTCCAGATCGGCGTGATGGTGTAGACCTTCTCAAAGCTGATGGCGCACATCTGCTTGTAGAGCTGGGGGCTCTGAGCCAGGTAGGCCTGCTTCTCGAAGTAGGGGAGCATGAACAGGTCTGCGCCGTCCTCCGAGGCGGAGGCGATGACGCAGGGGGGCTGGAACTCCATGTATCCTCGGTCCGTCAGGAACCCGCGGAAGGCTGTGAGGAGCACGTTCTGTATCTTGAAGATGGAGGATGTGTGCTCCGTCCTGAAGTCCATGAAGCGGTAATTTAGACGGGTGTCCAGCTCCGCCTTGACCTGGCCGAAGAGGTCGAAGGGGAGGGGTTGCTTCGCCTTGTTGACGACCTCGATGGAGTCGGGGATGAACTCCACCCCGGTCTTAGCGACCTCGCTTGAGACAGTCCTGCCCGTGACCTTGATGACGTCCTCCCTCCCAAGGTCCTCCACGGCCTTCCTCAGCTCGTCGTTCTTGACGGTTACCTGTATCTCACCCGAGACGTCCCTCAGTATGACGAAGCTTATGTTCCTGAGGACCCGGGTCCTCTTAACCCATCCAGCGATGGTCACCGACTCGTCCAGGCTCTCCCTTGCCTTCCCGATCTGCGTGCGCTCGAACATTCAAGACTGCTCCTAGCTAAGCTAATGGGTGAAGAAACCTGAACCCTATAAAACTTTGGTGGCTAGTAGGCGTACTCGACCCGGAGGTCCATCTTGCGGACCTTCTTGGCGATCTCGCTCATGGCGTTTATCCTCTTCTTGCTGAGAAGCCTCGCCCTCCTGCCCTGGAGGACGACCCGGGTCTCCGTGGTCCCGTCGGGAAGCCAGATGATGTTGATCGTGATGATGTGCTGGTTCGCGAAGAGGTCCTCTAGGAACCCGCGGTCGTTCTGGCTATCCTCGATGACCAGAACCCTCTTCTTGAACTCGTCGCCAAGGTCACGGGTCAGTCTCCCGGTCTGGCTCGCGAACTTGTTTCGGTCCCCGCGGCCCACGACAAGCACGAGGTAAGCTCCCACCTCGAACACACTGTTGAGCCTGGCCTTCTGGAGGTCGGGGTACTTGTTCTCGTTTTCCAGAAGATAACTGGCTACTTTAATGTATTGGTTATTAACTTCGCCGCTGTTGACCTTCTCTTGACACTTCGAGCAGAGCATCCCGCTCTTGAGACAGAACTCACATAGTTGTGTTTGCACTCAGCTGATTCCCCCGATCCACGTCGGAGGAGCCAGTGGGAGATGCTCTAACCGTTCTCAGCGATGGAGCTTGATCTCTATCGTGCTCACGTTGGTGGGACCCGGGCGGTCCTGGGATGTGAGCTCCTCTGTCCCGATGGAGATATCAGCGACCTTGAGGTCCGGCATGAACCTATTCCTGGTCACCTCGACGGTATCGACGGCCGTGCTGATGGACCTGCCCCTAGCCTTGATGATGATCTCCTCCTGTCCGCTCTTGAACAGGGTCATGCAGGCCAGCACGTAGTTCAGGACGGGCTTCCTGCCGATGAAAACGGTGTTAGATCTCAACACTTCGACTCCTCCAAGTATCTTATTCTTATAGGTGTGCTATAGGATTGGTTGCCTGTTAAAAAGATTATCGCAATTACTGATTAAACGTATAATTGTCCTTTGTTTCACTCTTTTTTAAGGCTTGAACACAAGAAAGCCGCTCATAACTTACCTATTTTACGCGTTTTTCCAGACAAATAATAAAAGGACGTTGACCTATATGCCTCATTCGAGCCGCCGTAGCTCAGCTCGGTAGAGCGTCTGGCTGTTAACCAGTTGGTCATCGGTTCGATTCCGATCGGCGGCGCCACAGCTTCTCAGCTAGTAGTTCAGGGAGACGTCATCATCGGAGACGGTGATCCTCCCCGCTCTCTTGAGATCCGCGCAGACCCTCCGGAGGATTGAGCTGATATTATCGCTCCTACGCTTGAACCCGAGCAGCCTAGCTGTCTCGTTCACAAGGGTCTCCTCGCCTATCCCCAGGGAGTGCCCGGCGACCAGGACCATGGCCCGCCTCATCTCCTCGACGGGTATGTGCTCGATGGGCCTGAAGGACTCCCTGACCCCCTCGACTGGGACGCGGACGCTCACTGTTCCCCCGGAACCGGGCCAGAGGAAGCTATGCCTCATGGTTATCGGGCTCCCGCGGGTGACCCTCCTCACCTCCTCCTGGAAGGCCTCCCTGAAGGGCTGGGTCGCCCTCTTCAGCCTGAATGCGTCGTTCATCCTCCGGAACGCCTGCTCCACGTGGATGGGCCCCTCGGCCCTCACCAGCCCGGGGAGGAGGCGCCTCATCTCCGAGTGATACCTCCCAAGGTAACGCTGCCTGTGCTCCGACGAGTAGCGGCTGAAGAGGAACTTGGGCTCCAGCTTCGCGAACCTGTAAGGCGTCACCTCAGGGAGACCCTTCCCGGAGGCCTCCGCCACCTTACCCGTCTCCACCACCATCTCGACCTCAGCCTCCTCCGGCTTCTCGACCTTGGCTGCAAGCTGGACGTCCCCAGCCTTCCTGAGGGCTCTCTCAAGCTTCTTCACCTCGGTCGTCCGCCTCTGGACCCAGTCGGGGGACCAGATCCTGTGAATCTTCCATCCCAGGTTCCCCAGGACCTGGGTCCTCAGCCTGTCCCAGTCTCTGGCCATCGCGGCGTCCCTGTAGGTGTCGCCGTCGCACATGATGCCCAGCATGAACCTGCCGGGATCGACGGGGTCCACCACCCCTATGTCCACCCTGAAGGAGCTGGAGCCGACGCTGGGCACCGCCCTGTACCCCAGGCGCTCCACCTCCTCCGCCACGTCCTCCTCGAGGGCCGAGGCATAGCCAACGTCGGTGGGCTTCCCCGCCTCCAGTTCCTTGGGCCGCCTCTCGGCGTACCTGAGGTAGTGGTGGAGGGCGTGGACCCCCTGGGCGCGCGTGGAATCGATCTTGATATCGCCGTGCCTGATGCTGCTCACCAGGATTACCTTCTCCCTGGCCCTGGTCACGGCGACGTTGAGGCGGCGCTCTCCTCCCTGCTTGTTGAGGGGGCCGAAGTTCATGGTGATCCTGCCGTTCCCGTCGTACCCGTAGCCGACGCTGAAGATCATGACGTCCCGCTCGTCGCCCTGGACGTTCTCCAGGTTCTTGACGAAGAAGCCGTTGAGGCGGTCCTCCTGGAAAAAGTCCTCGAACTCGGGGCGGTCCCTGAGCCTCTCCTCCACGGTGTCCTGGACGGTGTTCATCTGAGCGATGCTGAACGTGACCACCCCCAGCGTCTTCTCCGGATGGCGCGCGATATGGTCGAAGACCAGGTCCGTGACCACCTCCGCCTCCCTGACGTTGTTCCTCCTGCCGCCCCTATCGTAGACCCCATCCTTCACGTGGACGAACTCCAGCCCCAGATCCTCGGCCCCCATCCGAGATGCAGGGAAGAGGACGAGGCGCCCGTCGTAGAACCTGTCGTTGCTGAAGCTGATGAGGGAGTCGTGCTTGCTCCTGTAGTGCCACCTGAGCATCTTCACCGGAAGCCCTATGGACATACACTCATCCAGGACGCTGTCGAAAACGTCGAACTCGTACTTATCCTCGTCCCAGTCAAAGTCCTCGTTCACCGTGTACCTGAAGAAGGGGGTAGGGGGCAGCTGCTTCGGATCCCCCGCCACCACAAGCTGGCTCCCCCTGTAGATGGAGCCCACGGCGTCCTCGGAGTAGATCTGGGAGGCCTCGTCGAAGACCACGAGGTCGAAGTGAAGCCCCCCGGGGATTAGGAACTGGCTCACGCTTATGGGGCTCATCATGAGGCAGGCCCTCAGCCGCCTGATGAGGTTCGGGATCCGCTCGAAGAGATGCCTCAGGGGCATATGTCTGCGCTTCTTCGCAGCCTCCCGCATCAGGATCGTGATCTCCGAGTCAGGGGCCTGGACGAAGACCCCCGTGGGCTTCTGCTCGTTGGCGTTCTCTATGACCCTGCTCGCCGAGAGCTTGATGAACTTGCGGTCCAGCTTCCCGAAGTCGGAGATGAGCTGCTCGTGGTCCTTCCCCCTGAAGGTGCTCAGGGCCGGGTCCACGTCGAACACCCTGTCGAGGAACCCCTGGTACATCGCCTTCTGGAAGACTTTGACCAGCTGGTCCCGGGGGACCCCCTGCTCCAGCGTCTCGTCGAGGAACTTCCCGAAGCCAGCCTCCCTGAGAGCCGCGTTCATGTCGTTGTAGTCAACCCAGGTCTGGAGGTCGTCCAACCTGTCACGCAGCTCCCTGACCCTGGCATGCACATCGCCCAAGGCAGGCCTCCGCCTTCTCTCAGGCCAGAGAGGTGAGTCAAACCTGGAGTTAAGCTCGGCGACGTGCCCGTCAAGCTGCTCCATCCTCTCCCCCACCCGCGGCACCGCAGGGAGGGCGGGTCCCCCCTCGGAGACCGCTCTCTTGAGCTGCCCGGAGACGCCGTCAGTGAGGACGCGCAGCAGTCCCTCTGTCCAGTCGACTGCCCCGAGCACGCTGCCCCAGTCCGTGAGGATCCCCCGATACAGCCCGCCGAAGTGGCTCCTCAGGCTGGGCGAGAACTCCTCGACCCGGGCCTCGAACCTCTGAAGCTCTTCAACCCTCTTCAGGTCCTTGAGGAGCTCATCGAAGCCCCCCGGATGCTCACCCCTACGGGTGGCGAGGGCCTCGGCGCTGACCCTGGAGAACGAGGACAGCCTCTCGTCCACCTGGTGGGCCCAGTCCGCGACCTCGTCCAATGTGCTCCTCTGCATGGGCTTACCCGTTGAGGGCATACGCCTCTGGGGCACCAGCCTGGTCAGCCTCCTGCTCCTGTTGATCCACGGGGAGAGGGAGTCGCTGAGCCTCCTGCTGGCGGAGAGCAGCTCCTCGCTGGGCTTCGTGCCCACGACTAGGCTGTCCCTGAGCTCCTTGGGCGCCCTCGACCTTCCCATGAGCCTCAGGGCGCTCTCGGCGATACCGAGGGCTTTCTGGGCTGAGTTGAACTCCGGCTCAGCA
>JAUVYU010000185.1 GCA_030602935.1 Candidatus Bathyarchaeota archaeon
CCCCCCCAAAAACCCACCCCACCAACCCCAGAAAACATCGATGATGAAAGACCACCCCTCCCCCCCCCCAGGAAACCCGCACACGAGAATGGTAGCGGGGGGTAGATTTGAACTACCGACCTCGGGGTTATGAGCCCCGCGGGCTAGCCTGGCTGCCCCACCCCGCTCCACCAACACGTACATCTCCATACTCTTATAAACATCACCCCACCACACAAAACCCGAAAAAAAGGCCAACACAAATGCCCCCCAAAACCAAGATCCCAGAAGAACGCATACGCACCCTCTTCAGACAAGCCGAGACCACATACCCCACAGACCCCCAACGCGCCCAACGATACATAGACCTCGCCCGCAAGATAGGAACCCGCAACCGCACCCACCTCCCCCGAGACCTACGCAGAAGAGTCTGCCGCAGCTGCAAGGCCTACCTCGTCCCCGGAGCCAACAGCCGAACCCGCATCCGCCAACGCAGGGAACCCCACGTAGCCATCACCTGCCTCGCCTGCGGCCACATAACCCGCATACCCCTCAGGAGGAAGACCACATGACCCTCACACTCATCAGCATCGGCCTCACCGACGAACGCGACCTCAGCCTCAGAGCCCTCGAAGAAGCGAGGAAATGCGACATCCTCTACGCCGAGGCCTACACCACCATCCTCGACACCGACATCAAGCGCCTCAGCGCCCTAATAGGGAGACCCGTGGAACCCCTCCCCAGGAGCGCCTACGAAGAGGCCTCACAGCAACTCCTCAGCAAAGCCGAGGACACGAACGTCGGCATCCTCATCGGCGGCGACGCCCTATCAGCCACCACACACATCTCCCTCCTCCTGGACGCCCGGAAGAGGGGCATCCCAACCAAGGTCATCCACAGCTCCTCCATCCTCACCGCCATCGCAGAGACCGGCCTCAGCCTCTACAAACTCGGCCGCACAGTCACCCTCCCCCTCCCCGAGAAGGCCCCCCCGGACACCGTCCTCAAGACCCTCGACGAGAACAGGGAGCACGGCCTCCACACCCTCATCCTCCTCGACCTCGACACCCAAGCCGACAACTACCTCAGCATCCAGCAGGCCATAACCACACTACTGGAGGCCGACCGACCCGACACATACGACGAGGACCTCCTCACCATAGGAGTCAGCAGGATCGGCTGGGACAACGCCGAGGTCAAGGCCGATACGGCGCTTAAACTCAAGGACCACGCATTCAGCGGACCCCCCCAGGCCCTGGTGGTCCCCGGAGACCTCCACTTCCTAGAGGCCGAGGCCCTGAAGATCCTCGCAGACTGCTCCCCAGACCTCCTCGAAGGAAGGAAAGTAACAGGAGAGGTCCAGAGGCTCATCGAAAAGTACGGGGCCAGCTGTCGCAGGGCCATCGAGCAGTTAGAGTACGCCGAGCTTCCCACGGGCGTCACCAGGGAGGAGGTAAAGGCTTTAATCGAACACGCTTTCAGATACCTAGAAGACGCCGAGTACTACTCCGTGGAGAGGAAGGCGACCGCCCTCGCGTCCGTGAGCTACGCCGAGGGCATCCTAGACGCCCTCCGCCTCCTCGGACTGGTCGACTTCGAGTGGTGAAAACATGACGACGGTCCTGACCTCAGGGGCATTCGACCTCCTCCACTACGGCCACCTCAGGCTCCTGGAGGAGGCAAAGAAGCTGGGAGGCCCAGACTCGAGGCTGGTTGTCATCGTCGCCAGGGACGAGACCGTGAGACGTCTCAAGGGAAGGAAGCCCGTCATCCCTGAGGACCAGCGCCGAGCCGTAGTCGAGGCCCTCAAGACCGTGGACGAGGCCCTCCTCGGCTACGAGGACATCGACATGGCCTCCGTCATAGAACGCGTGAAGCCAGACGTGATAGCCGTAGGCTACGACCAGCACGAGATCGAGGGGGAGGCCCGCCGGGTCGTCGAGGGCGAGGGACTAGACATAAGGGTCATCAGGCTCGAGAGGTTCGTCAATTCCGACCTCAACAGCTCCTCGAAGATCAAGCGGAAGATAGTCGAGGACTTCATAGGCGCATCCTAGACGCCGATACAATGTTTAACCGTACACTCGGCGTCGCAGCGACCCCTCAGGTACACATCCCTCAAAACAGAAGTGACGTTCATTCAGCCGCTTTCGCGCTCAGCAGATGCTTCGAGCACGATGGCGCATCATCTGGGACACGACCGTATTGGCGACCCGACTCCTCCGTGCCCATACGCCCTTCTCGATGCCTACCGCCGTTCTCACTTTAATCTCCATCTCATCAACCACCGAGACCGGAATCTACGAGACGATTATTAAGGCCGACTCACAGCTTGAGGTTACCACGGGTACTCACAATACGTGACTACCTACACGCACGCGCAGCTATACTGGACACACATAGAGTAGCAAGCGATTTGAGCTCCATGCTTCACGGCATATGCGGTCAGTAGAACGTGTTTAAGAGAGTGAAACAAAACACCTCTACTGAAAAATGCTTGAGTCATTACCAGCGAAAAAAGTAGATAATACTACGAAATTCTACGGAATAAAACGCCAGTTAAACGATTCCATAACTTCTTGCACCAATCGGATCGAAAAAAAACCGCTTCAAGAATATAGGGGGAGGGGGTGCAAAGATCTCCTATGACAAACAGTCCTCCCCCTAAAAGGAGCAAGGAAAACCCCCCTCCACGATCCGATTAAGGTCATAAACAGGGGCTATTCCTAGAAGTTCATGGCTCGGTGTCAGACGTAAGCCCACCGACGAAGGTCACCCTCACCGTGTCCCCGTCCTCCAGCCCGAACCTCTCCCGGAGCCCCACGGACGAGATGACCTCCATCACCGAGAGGTCGTAAGATGTCCTGTCCGCAACTATCAACGCCCCCTCCACCTCCCCATTCACCAGCAGGTGATAGCACCGCGCCCCCCCGAACGCCCTGTCGCTGTCCCTGAAGCCCTCGAGATGGATCCCCGGCAGCATGTCCAGCCTCCGCCTCTGCTCCAGGTCGGCCTCCCCGATCCTCAGGTTAAGCGTCCCCGGATACGGGTCGAAGCCCAGCTTCTCCACGATCTGATCCCGGTAGCCGGGACGGGTGATATAGTACCTCCCTTGGTACATCCCGCTGAATACGTTCCCCTCGAACTCGAAGACCTCCCCCTCCACCCCGTCCAGCTCCGCCCTGAGTGCCGTGTAGACCTCCTCGAGGGCCCTCCTGC
>JAUVYU010000001.1 GCA_030602935.1 Candidatus Bathyarchaeota archaeon
CAAACGGGAGACTCATCTTTGGGATCGGCGCAGGATGGCACGAAGGAGAGTTCAAAGCGTTCATGGGAAGGTATCCGCCGGCGAAAGAACGTCTACAAGGTCTGGAGGAGTCGGTGGAGATATGCCAGAGGATGTTCAAGGAGGAGATATCCAGCTACAAGGGGAAACTGTATCAAGTTGAGAACGTGCTCAACTCTCCTCCTCCCATACAGAAACACATTCCCATTATGATTGGGGGTGGAGGGGAGAGGCGGACGTTGAAGATTGTTGCCAAGCATGGTGATATCAGCCATTTCTTCCCTTGGGGAGGAGTTGAGTATGTTGAGACGAAGCTGGCAGCGCTTCAGCGTCATTGTAAGGCTGTTGGGAGAGACTTCGAGGAAATCAGGAAAGGTGTGGGTTTCGTCATTATGTTAGGGAGCAGTGAAGACGAGATAGAGGGTAAAATGAAGAAGATGGCTGAAATAATGGGTTTGTCAATGGAGGATGCTATGGAGGCGATTAGGAATTATAGGGCGCATGTCATGATCAGTGGCTCAGTGGATGATGTTGCCAAGGAACTGAGTAACTACAGAGACTTGGGGCTGGGATTGTATACTTTTAGTGTTTTGCCTTCTCCAACTGATGAAGATATTCATTTACTGTATGATGAAGTGATGCCTGTTCTGTGCTGACCCCAGAATGCACGCACCTACTAGATGACGATCTTACTACTGATCCGGCACGGGCTTCCAATCAATACGTGAGCGTCCCATATGGCTTCAGCTTAATCCCATGGCGAGAGAGCACCTCGTCACGAAAGTCAATCACCCGCCGCACGTAGCCCCTCTTCTCAAGATACGGCCCAGGGTAGAATGAACGCTTGAAGCCATAGATCAGGAGGTCGCCTATCTCCTTCGGCCCCAGGTCGAAGGCCTGCACCGCCAGCTCCACCTCCCGGCTCACAGTGGTACGCGACATAAGACGGTTATCCGTGCAGAGCGTCACCGAGAGACGGTTCTCCAGCATCTTCTTGAACGGATGGTCCTGGATCGACTTGAAGCTAGGCGTCGTCTGGAGGTTCGACGTGAGGCATACCTCCAACGTGATGCGCCTGTCGGCGATGTACTGCACGAGCTGATCCACGTATCTGTCCCTGTCGCCGATCTTGGGATCCCTGATCTGGTCAGTGTTGAACATCCAGGTCCCATGCCCGATACGGTCAGCATGACACTCCGTTATCGCCTGGAAGATGGACTCAGGACCATAGTCCTCCCCCGCATGGACAGTCTTCCCGAGGAAGGCCTCATGGGCCAGCTGATACGCCTCAGCGTGATCCTCCGCCGGGTAGCCATGCTCCTGCCCAGCCAGGTCGATCCCCACAACGGGGAGACCCAGCTCGTCACGCGCCCGTATACTCGCGCGCACCAGGGACTCGCTGGCGAGGCCAAATATCCTGTCTTCGGGGAGGTCGAAAGACTCGTACATCTCCGCAAAGGTGTGAGAGAAGGAGGGCGAAAAGTAGCGCATGGCGCAGACGATTATCCCCGCCTGGAAGGGAGGCTCCACCCCGTCCCGGATCTCCGGACGACCGTTGAACTCCCCCTTGGCTCGCTCCATCCCCTTCGAGACAGCGGAGAGCGTAGACGACACCGTGAGCCCCTCACTCGCATGCAGCTGAGGCGAGAAACGGATCTCGACGTACCGGACCCCCTCCCCCTGACAGTCGAGGCACAGCTCGTACGCTGCGCGCTCAAGCGCCTTCGAGTCCTGGAGGACAGCAGTCGTATACTCGAACCCTCGGAGATACTCCTCGAGGTTCCTGTAACGCTCCTTGAAGATCGCCTTCCTCAGACCCTCCTTCGTATCCGCAGGGAGCTTCACCCCCCGCTCCTCCGCCATCTCGATGAGGGACTCCTCCCGGAGCGACCCCCCCAGATGGACATGGAGGTCGCTCTTAGGGAGCTCACGGATAAGTTCACGCGTAGACATATGACGCCACCTTCCACCCATATCGGTGAAATCTGTGTTACCTCGCGGAAGGTCTCAAGAATATTTAAACAGTTATAACGCGTCTCCGGCGGGGCTGGGTCACCAGCGGCTCATCAGTATCTCGTCGAGCTCCAGGAGCGGCTTCGCCCCCCTGAAGTATCCGATGACGTTATCCCCCTTCCTAGTGAGCTCGTAGCGTCTGCTCGTCCTCCTGTCCCGCCTCTTCTCCTCACTCGTGAGGATATCCGCAACCAATCCCTGGGAGACCATGTTCTCAAGGACCCGCTTCAGGGGCTTCCACGAGAGGTTGGCCTCATACATAATATTGGTGGGCTTCTGCGTCCCATCCTTGATCACGCTGAGGACATCAAGGTAGATCTGGAGCTTCGATCTACGGGCCATGGGAGGAAGAGATAACCCGCAATGATATTTAACATGTTTTGTCCGAAAAAATGAGATAAAAGAAAGCAGCGGCTCTACAGGTCATATCAGGTGCAGCTTCGTCTGCCTCCCCGCTAGGAACCGCAGCTTACCCCCCGTGAACACCGCGTCCTCCTCCAGGGCCATCCGCACCTCCATGCCCCCCCACTCAGGGACTATAGACTTTACGTTGAGCTCGATGGAGTGGCAGGTGTCCTCGAAGAGCTCGTAGTCCCCCTTCCCGGGGACGCCCTCCTGGTGGTCCCAGAGGCCAATAGTCGGCCCCGCAGCGTGACCGTGGAACCCGATGGGATGGGTGTAGATGCTGGCGTTCAGCCCCTCGGACTTGGCCTTCTCCAACGCCATCTTCAGGATCTCGTTCCCGGTCCTGCCCGCCGCCATCGCCTCGGCGTGGATGTCCTGCAGCCTGTTCCCCTCCGCCATGGCCTTCCTCAGCCCCTCAGGGGCATCGACCTCCCCCGGCTTAAGCACGTAAGCGTTCTCCTGAACGTCGGTGCAGAGGCCCAGGTACTTGAAGCCTATGTCGCAGTGGAGCAGGTCGCCGTGCTTGATCACCTTCCTGCTCTTCTCGTCGCGGCGTCCAGGCAGACCCGCCTCGATGTCTGGGGCCCGTATGCTCACGCTGGGCTGGAACCAGGCTATGAGGCCCAAGTCCCTGATCTTCTGCCTCATCCACCAGGCCACATCATCCGACGTGGTCACCCCGGGGGTGATCACCCGGGTCGAGAAGGCCTCGGCGATGATGGCGTGATCGATCTCCACGAGGGTCTCGTAGACCGCGATCTCCCCGGGTATCCTCCGCTCCAGCCAGCCCACCGCAAGCCTCTCGGCGCCCCTCACCCGGACCATGTACTCCTCCCCCAGCGCCTCCTCCAGGAGCAGGTACTCGCCGTGGGTGAGGCCGTCACCGTAGTTGGTGGTCTCGGAGACGTTCACCCCTATGACCTTCGGGTCCCGCTCCCTGACGATCCTCCCGAGGCACTCGTACTGCCCCTCCTCGTCCGGGTTCCAGACCCCCTCGTAGAAGCCCTTGAAGCCCATCTTGTAGACCATCAGCCTCTCGAGGCTCCCGTCATCCTTCTTGTGGAACAGCAGGATGGTGCGCCGCCTGGCATAGAGGGCAGGCTCCGGCACAAGGCTGAAGTAGACGGGGTCCTCGTTCGCCTCCCTCGCCACGATTATCCACATGTCGAAGCCCTCCCGCTCCATGATCTCCGGGAGCACCGTCTCCAGCCGCTCCTTCAGCCAGGCGTTCTGGACCTCAGCCCTCTGCCTCAACAGCAGGATCTTGCCCTTGTAATCATCCGCAGAGACGACCCCTGAGGGCTTGATGTAGTCAACCATCTCAAAACCACCAATGAACCATCGTATGACCGCATCCCAACTTAATGCCTTCGATAAGATAGGGGCAACACCTTTTCAAGCCGAGGCGAATACCGATAACGGACATGCCCCGACTCGAACACGAGAGCACAAATCCCCTTCTAATCCCATGGTACAGAGGATTAGAGGACCCGGAGGAAGCGCAGCTCCAGACCCTCAACGAGCTGCTGAAGGGCTACGCGAAGACAGTCTACGGCAGGGAGCACGGCGCTGGCTCGATAGGTGGCCTTGACGAGTACAGGGAGCGGTTCCCCAGGCTGGGCTACCCGGAGCTCAAGACGCTCCTGGAGCCGGTTAAGAGGGGTGATCACGCCTCCTTTCTCCCGGAGCCCCCCGAGACCTGGGTGATGATCCGAGGGACGACGGGGACCTCCAAGATACTCCCCGCGACTAGGACCCACCTGCAGCAGATACTGAGCTGCGGGGCGAGGGCCCTCATCAACTACGTCGATAGGAGGGGCAACACCCCCTTGGGGAAGATACTCAACCTCAGCATGCCCTCCAGGGTCGCAACCATACAGGTCGAGGACGGGGAGCTCCAATACGGGTACAGCTCGGGCACCTACTCCCGGATCTTCCCCTCCCTGGGGGACTCCATCCTCATCCCAGGGCAGGCGGAGATCGACAGCCTTGAGACAGGGATGACGAGGGGGAACTGGGACAAGCGGTTCGAGCTGATCTACCGTCGAGCCCTCGACGAGGACGTATCGGCTGCCATAGGCGTCGCGCCCGTGATCCTCTCCTTCGCGAGGTACCTCAAGAGGGAGCACGGGAAGAGGCCGGCCGACCTTTGGGACATGGACGCGGTCATCTGCACCAGCGTCAGGAAGATCCAGACCAGGTACGCCCCCCTCTTCAGGAAGCACTATGGGGGCGTCTCGACGGTGGAGATGTACAGCGCCACAGAGGGGGTCTTCGCCCAGCAGCTCGATGACCTCCCCTACGTCTCCCCCAACTACGACGCGTATCTTTTCGAGGTTGAGACCGGCAGTGGCACTCGGATGCTTCATGAGCTCAGGAGGGGCGAGTGGGGGAGGCTCATAGTCTCGACATGCATGTTCCCCCGGTACGATATAGGGGACATGATTGAGGCCATGGGGAAGAACTACTTCAGGGTCTTCGGCAGGGCCAGGTTCGCCCATGTCCTAGAGCACAGGCTCTACAGGCTCCTGTTCCGATGGTTTCTCTAGAGTAGTAAGGGAGTTTCTCCGTTCAGTCACACCATGATGTAGAACTGCGCTACATACACATCGATATATCGACTTTGTGGGATGCTTCTCCGGGGATACGAAACATGGTTAGAAGTATTAAACAGAGAGCCCTAAGCGAGGTCGTGTCAACACTCATACTGCTCGTCGTAGCGGTATTGCTGGCAGCCGTAGCCACATACTACGCAACAAACATCACAATGACGAGGACCCAGAACGAGGAGGTCTCGTTCAGCAAGGCCCACATCTGGGTTAACAGCACCGGCGCAGTCGGCGCCTTCAAGCTGTCGAACCTGGGCGGGAAGGACATTCTCATCGACAAGATCGCCGTCAGAGGCGTCGAGGAGGCGTGGGCAGACGTGTTCTACTTCAGGGTGCCCTCAGGATCCTCAGTGGATGAGGACCTGAACGTCACAAGCTACGCCAACCTAGCAGGAAGCCCGACGATCGATGGTCGCGTATACACCGCTGCCTCAGCGGACCTGCCACTACCGAGCGGCGCCGAGCTCCTCGTGTACATAGCCGGCCCAGACAACGTTCAGCTTGACGACATAGGCACCGCGATAAGTATATCGGTGTACACGAACAACGCCAACTTCATTACCGAAGTGAACGTGGAGTCCGCGACAACGAATTAAGGCTGATCTGTAAAGAAGAACTTAGGTACCACGGGGACCTCTCGAGGTCCATTTTCTCTATATCCATAGATCCCAGTTTTTATTGTGTAATCCAGTCGATTTTTACGTGTGTTTTGGGTTCACGAGTGGACCGGAAGGTGTTTGAACCTATTAATGGGTAAATATGTTCTGGGAGTACGCGTATATACAGCGCTGGCGCTCATAACGGCTTAAGATTTGTGGGGAGTGTAGCTGGCCCTGGAGCAAAGGCGCGCGCACTCGTTAACTTAGCCAATTGTCTCAATTGGCTGCCATTTCCACTTCTCACCCTTCTGGACTACGTGACCCAAGCCTGGAAAAGGAAAGTGAAAGGCATGCACCAAGGCCTTCTCAACCGCAGCCCTACTAAGAAGCCGACGCCTAGTGGCTACGACCTGTTCGTGAACGAGGTCGACAGACGCACACCAGCCCGGCTGCTCCACATGAATCGGATGGAGAACCACATCTGATACGACAAGCAGTTGGTCGTTCCCCGATGAGATAGCGAGCGCCATGTGACCGGGAGTGTGACCCTGCGCTTCAATGGATCGGATACCGGGCACGATCTCCATTTCATAGTCAACGAGGTCTAGCTGATGTCTGATGGGCGGAATGTTTTTACGTGCGAACATGAGGAGGACTTCTTTGACGTGTTCATCAAGCATTATTTCTGCCTGCTCTGATGTCCAGAAATCCCACTCGCCCTTCCCCATGAAGAAGCGGGCGTTGGGAAAAACTGGTCTGCCTTCATCATCGGTGTTCCCGCCGATATGGTCTGGATGACCGTGCGTGATGATGACGGTGTCAATATCTTCGGGCGTAATCCCCTCAGCCTGCAGGCTCTGAAGAAGTTTTCCGGTGTTTTGGTCTAGGCCGCCTGAACCCGTATCTACTAGTACCAGATGTTTACCTGTGTTGACAACCAGACAGATGTATGGGCTAACCCATTCCACCCATTGTTCTGGTTGAATGTCGTGTTCGCGAAGCGCTTGCTCAAGATGTTCTCTTGGCGCGTTGGCAAATAGAAAGGTGGCGGGTGGTGGAAAGGTTGGGGGTGCGTACGTGTGGGTGCCGTCGCTGACAGCTATGCATTCGAAAGTTCCTACTTTGAACCGATACCTGCCAGTGCTCATGGTTTGCACGAAATGCGCCTTCAATATAAGCTTTTGCGCGCGCGTCCCAGTTATCTGGAATATCCCTTAGTTGGGTAGCGGCTCCCAGTCTGCGCGGGCGTTCCATAAGATGCGGATATCCAGGTTCTTGACGAGACGACCTAATTTTATCATTTTTCTCTGGTGCTCCTCATCGCTCCACAGTTTTGAGAACTCCTCCATGCTCTCATACTCTTCGATCAAGACCATGTGTCCCGTACCATCGGACCAACCACCAGAATAGACCCTTTTGACTTCTAATGCTTCCCTGCGAGCGCGAAAAGGATATGTCCCTATGTAATCGAAGTATTTCTTTAGCCTATCCTCGTCCTTGAAGTTGTCCCATTCCATTATGACCAGTGTCTTCACTTCGTAGCCTCTCTCTGTCTTCCCATGTCATTGATTTGGGCGCATCACCGCTTAACACTTACCATATAATGAAAATAATATATAGCGTAGTGCATCACAGCTTAAATGTTACGAGGGATGGCGCACATCACCGCTATTCTCGGTGCGCGCGCACCTTTATGGATATATAAAATGGTGGACCGGGGGGGAATTGAACCCACGACCTCCTGGTTGCAAACCAGGCATTCATACCACTGAACTACCGGCCCATAGAGCCCCTTCCAAAAGCCCTTCCACCTATGGAGTACAGGAGCCCAATTTGAATCTAACGCTGCCCCCAAACCGACATATTAAATGGATGCAACAGAGAACTACCCTAATTCCCATGGAGCTTGAAGCAGTAATCTTCGACCTCGACAACACACTCGTCGATTCAAGGCACGACTACCGGGAGATGTCAAGGAGGCTGAGGGAGGTCTTCGACGAGCGCGGTCTCTGGCAGGAAGACCCGGAGAACCCCCGCAAGATCTGGCAGATCGTCAGGGGAGGCATGGAGGGCATCCGCAGCCTAGGCCTCTCCGAAGACGAAAGCAGAAAGCTGATGGACGACGTCAATGACGCACTCACAGCAGCTGAGCTTACCGCCCTTGACACAGCGAAGCCCATGCCCCACGCCGTCGAGACCCTTGATGCACTCAAGAAGATGGGCCTCAAGGTGGGGATAGCCACACGTTCCGGGGCAGCCTACGCAAGACGCTGCATCGAGAAGACAGGCCTCGCTCCCTTCGTGGATGCAATGCTTGCCAGGGATGAGGTGGACAACCCCAAGCCCAGCCCCGACCACCTCATCCAGGTAGTCGACATGCTTGAAGCAACACTCGAAAAGGTCATTTACATCGGCGACTCCACAACAGATCTGACTACAGCTAGGGCTGCAGGGATCACCTTCCTGGGTTTCTGGTGGAACGACGAGCGTGGCACAAGGATGAAAGAGGCAGGATGTCAAGATTTCGTACGCGACCTCAAGGAAATCTTAGACTTTATAGAAGAAAAATAGAAAAAAAGAGATATTATCTGCTTCTCATTTTAACGCGGAACTGTAGCAGCGTCCAGATCCAGTCGACGAACTCCCTCAGGTTCTTGGTCTGGATGTAGATCTCGCCGGGACCTCTGATGTTGGTGACGAAGCCCTCGCCGCTCAGGATGGTCTCCTTCCAGCCTCCGAACTTTCTCATCTCGTAGTCGCAGCTGTCAGAGAAGGCAACCAGGTGGAAGTTGTCCACTACCAGCTCCTCCCCGGGGCCCAGCTCGTGTCTGTCCAGCGCCCCGAAGGTGTTCAGGAAGAGGTCTCCGCTGCCATGGGTCCTTATCATGAAGAGGCCCTGGCCGAACAGGCCCTTGGTGAACCCCTCCCACTTGACGTCGAGATCTATGTCTTTGGTGTTGGCGAGGTAGGAGGACTTCTGGATGATGAAGCCCTTGCCCGGTTCCACCTTGAGTACCTGTATGTCGCCGACGGGAGCCGCTCCCAGCGCCAGCTGGCCCGGTCCCCCGGTTGCGACGAAGTCGTTCACGAAGAAGGACTGTCCTCCCAGGATGGCCAGCCCTATGGTGCCCAGGAGCCCTTTCTCCCGCATCCTCGTCTGGACATCGATGTTGGGAGTCATGTAGGTCATGGCCCCCGCCTCACCCACGATGCTCTCCCCCTCCTCCAGGTCGACGACGAGCATCGCGTAGGAGGGCTCGTACTTGATCTCGTATTTCATAGCATTCAAAAAGTAGGTTATACCCTTTTTTAAAGGTCTCGTAAAAGAAAGAGCAATTCTATGTGTGGCAAATTGAGCACTTTCACTATGGTCTCCACATGAAAAACCTTCGTTTTCTTTAAATTATGGATAAATGCTGGACCTTCAGATATCTTCTCGACTCACGCCATACAGGATGTTAAACAGGTTGGCAAACCGATGAAGCACAACGTTGATTTCAATATCGTCCTCCCCCTATTCTTAGGTCTCGTCTCCATACTACTCGTCTCAACCAACGATATGTACCCACCCCCCCTGTCCACGACCCTTCTCAACGATTCCGAGGGGAGGCACGGAGATCTGTTGGTCTCGATGATCATCGAGAAGATAGACGGAAGACGGTTCCAGAATGGGTTCATTATAACACTCATCCTGAGGAATGAGGGCCCTGAAAGCTATTCATGTGATCTTTGGCAACCTGTTTTCGACGTCTACGTCTACGACGCCGACGGAAGCCTTGTCGCCGATTGGAGCAGCTGCTACGAGATGCTTGACCTGCCCATCCCGATCCACCTCAGAAGGGGGGAAGTGTTTACGGAGATTAAGAGCTGGTAGGCGAACGTGCCGGATCCACGAGATGGCACCGTCAAGCCCCTCCCTCCTGGACGCTATTACCTCAAGGGAGTCTGGCTGGGGAAGCCTCTCATCGAGACTGGGCTGATATCAGTCGACATAGTGTGAGCTGTCAAGGAGCTCTGGCCTCGTTTACGATGGTGAAGAGCTCGTTGTACCTGGCCTTCGCCTGCCTGAGCTCCCTCTCCAGCCTCTTGAAGCCGGTCAGGACGCCAAGCCTGTACAGGAAGTCGCTGGGCTCCACGGGTTTAACGATGAACGCGTCAGCCCCGTGGTTGAGGGACTCCACCGCGTCCTCCAAGGTGGCGACCCCCGACATCATCAGGGTGCCCGTGACGGGGTCTTTCTCCTTCACCCTCCGCAGGAGCTCCGTGCCATCTATGTCCGGAAGCCGGATATCCATTATCACCGCGTCGAAGCTCCTCTTCTCCAGCTCCTCGAGCATATCCGAGCCGTTGAAGACGTTGACGACGTCGTAGCCGGCCTTCCTCATGATGGCCGAGAGGGTCCTGTTGAGGGGGACGTCGTCGTCGACGAAGAGAACCTTGAGTGCCGACTTCTTATCCTGCTCCCCGAGCTCGGCGTTGCATCCGTTTGGGCAACGCCAGTAGTTCTTGGGCAGCCTCTTCCTCCCCTCGGTCTCCGGAGCCCATGTGTGATTGCAGTTCGTGCACTTCAGGGTGAAGCTGGCTTCGTCGACGAGGTCAACGTTTTTCAGTTCAAGGTTACGACGGACATGATAGGGAATTTTAGGATCAGACATCGAGTCACCTTTTCCTACCCTTGTTCTCTCACCGGTTTATTTTAATGTTTTATGAATTGATGAATCCTTAGTTTGCGAGGAGTATATCATTAAAATCGCGTTGGATAGCATTGAATGTTGATAAACGGGATCTGATGAGAGGTCCCTGCGCATCTATTTCTTCCTGATGAGTATCTTGATCTCGTCGTCCTCGACCTTCAGATCGAGGACCTCATGACCCAACCTCTTGGCCAGCCTCTTCAGGTCCTCCTCGGCAGCTGGGTCGTCAGCCGTGACCTCAAGGGTCTGACCCGCATCAAGCTCGTCGAGGGCGAGCCTCGTCCTGAAGACGGGCTCCGGACAGTAGAGCCCTATGCAGTCTAACACCTTGTCTGGGTTCTCGGTCATTACGTCTCACCACTCTCAATAGGACGGTAAAATTTAACCTATTTCAATCTTATAGGGTCAGTCCGTTGGCATCCTGGGCGGCTGAGTCATGGGGAGGATCTCCTCCTTGAGGTAATTGAGGTACTGCCCCTGGTCGACGCTGTTGAAAAGCGTAACCGAGCCGTCCCTGACGAGGCCGACGGTGTGACCGTGCTTCTTGGACTTGGTGAGGATGTACCACGGGTCCCCCCGGGCCGAGTACTCGTTGAAGAGGCTCGTGCTCACGATGTCGGGGCCGTAGAGGCTGATCTTGTTCAGGTTGGGGATGTCCATGTTCTCGAAGAAGATAACCTTCGTGCTCTCCCGGTTGTTGAGGTGGAACGCCTTCATGGTCTCCGGCAGGATCCGGGCTTCGACTATCACCCCCATCTCACCGAAGGCGATCTCGCTAAGACGGTTCGCGACCCGGTTCGCTATGGCCTTCTTCTCGACGGCTGCCAGGTACATCCTCTCCTCGAACTCGGTGAAGGCGAAGAGGACCTCCTTGGTCGCCGGTGATGGTAGGACCTTCCCCCTGTGGTAGTTGTGCACGACATAATCGTAGGAGTAAAGGCCTGTGAGCATCCCCTCGTCGATGGAGAGGTTGGCGATCTCGGTGACGAGCTCTAGCTCCATATCACCTTCCTGGTATGACTCCTCCTCCCTGAACCCTTCGAGCCCCACGGAGATGTCCGCGAGGGGCATATACTCCGTTGAGACGAAGACCTTTCCTGCTGTGGGCATTGAACGCACCGTCCTATGGTTATCTGGGGTGATAATTTAAGGGTATGCAGATCTAGACCGCTCGGTCAGCCTGAAGAATGAATAATTTTTACGTGGGGTAGTGATGGAAGTCTCAGCGTATGTAGAAATCAGCGCTCGCTTCCAGGGCTATCTCGTTCATCTCTGCGATGCACTTTATGCTCTCAAGCAGCTTCGGCTGCAGCCTTGCCACGTCGGTGAGGGAGAGGATTCCGACGAGTTTACTGTGCTCTTCGTTCCTGTCGACCACGGGCAGCTTCTTTATCTTCTCATGGAACATGATGTTCACAGCCTTCTCTAAGGGCATAGCCGGGCTCACGACGATGACGGGCTCGCTCATCACGTCCCTTACGCGTACGCTCTCGGGGTTTATCCCGCTGGTCACCACTCTCATGAGGATATCCCTCTCGGTAAGGATCCCGACCAGGTTCCCCTCGTGGAGGACCACAAGCCCGCTAACCCCGAACTTGGCCATCGATCTCGCAGCGTTCTTTATGGTCAGACTTGTCTCGACTGTAATTACGTCTCGGGACATGATGTCCTCAACGCAAAGCTCCATCTGACTACCCGAAAGGTAGGTATCAGGTTTCTTTAAAGTGATTATGGAGTGAAAACACAGACGAGAACGTCCTGAAAACCCTTAATTTCAACGTATTTAGAAAAAGGGGGGTAAAAACTAGAGTAAATTGTTTAGCCGATGACCTCTCTGAATACCCTCAGGTGGTTTCCGCCCAGGAACTTCAATATATCCTCGTTAGAGTACTCCCGTTTGACGAGCTCCCTGGTTATGTTCGGCAGGTCTGAGACGTCGTTGATGCCCTCTGGAAGCCGTCCGACGCCGTCGAAGTCGGATCCCAGGCCCACGTAGTCGATGCCCGCAACCTCTACGATGCGGTCAATGTGGTCCACGAGGGTGGCCACCGAGGCGTTCTCCCTGTGGACGAAGCCTGCGCCGAAGTTGAGGCCCATGACGCCCTTGTGGTCCGCGATGGCGACGATCATGTCGTCCGTGAGGTTCCTCGCTACGTCTGCGATCTCCCTGCAGTTGGAGTGGGATGCGATGAAGGGCCCCTTCTTGATGTCAGCTACGTCCCAGAAGTTGCTGTCAGTCAGGTGGGAGACGTCGAAGATCATTCCCAGCCTGTCCATCTCCTCGAGGGCTTGGACCCCGAGCTCAGGCAGCTTGCTCTCCGACCTCCTGGCGTTGAGGCCGTCAGCGAAGGGCGTCCTGAAGTTCCACGCGAAGCTCAGCATCCTCACCCCGAGCCTGTAGACAACCCTCAGGAGCCCTATATCACCCATGAGGGGCTCTGCGCCCTCGATGGAGAGGAGCCCCGTGGTCTTCCCGGCCTTCTTGGCCGCGACGATCTCGTCAGCGGAGGTGACAGCGACGATGCCGTCGTTCGCCTCAATGCCTTCGTAGAAGATATCTGTCATCTGGAGGGCCTTCAGCGTCGCATCGGGGACGATGGGCTTATTGCCCGTGTATATGGCGAACGTCTGGCAGGTCACGCCACCATCGATCATACGCGGCAGATCGATGTGGCCGTGCTCTGAACGTTCTCCGAGGGACCTCTTGGGCCTCCTCCGCTGGGGTAGGTAGGCCATGAGGGTGTCGCAGTGGGTGTCTATCACTATGGCCTCATTGTGGAGTCGCTGTGCTCTCTCCTCCTGGGCCTTGGTCAATTCAATCATAACTTATTCCTCACATCTCAGTGCTCATTGTTCTCAAAAGACTTACCATGTCGAGCCAGGCGTCAAGCGCATTGCTCAATGAGCCTCTGCGATGTCCACAAGGCGATACTCCACGAGCCTCTCAAGTTCCCTGGGATCGATCTCCAGGCCGTACAAATGATGGCCTGAGCCAAAGTTGATCCTATCCTTAGCCAGGACACGGCGGTCGACGAGTAGTGGAGCCCTCAGCAGGATAGGGCAGACCGCTCCTGGCTCGACGCCTGTGGTCGCCTTTATCTCCTCGAACGTGGCGATCCTGACGCTCACACCGATGACGCCCCTGACCTTCGCGAAGTCGATCCTGTGGCTCCCCAGCAGGAGCGCGGCGTGCATCTCTCCGTCGGAGCCCTTCAGGAGGATCGTCTTGCATATCTCATCAACGGCTATCTCCGATGTCGAGTACCTCACCACGTCCTCGACGGAGATCGCCCTCTGACTGAGCTCGATGAGCCTGAAGTCAACATCCTTCTTCCGGAGTGCCCTCGCAGAGTCCAGCTCTTGCATACTCTACACGTGGAGGGATTCCGCATAAAATACTGCATGGTCATAAGAGCCGCAATGCTTTCCTGCGTCTGAAAATTGAGGTGATTATGGAGTTCTAGGCTACGTGTATATTGGCGGGTCGACCGCTGAGTGGACCAATTTAACCAGGGTCGTTATGTCGTAGACGGGCAGCCCCGTTGCCTCCTGGATAGCGCGCGAGTAGGGTTGCACGACCGTGCACTCGAGGACCAGCGCCCCGACGTCCAGCCTCTCAGCGTCTCGATCAGGTTCGGGTCGAAGCTCTCCACCTCGGGGAGGTATTTCCGGGTGTTCATGAGAACCTCCTCTTTGCTGGTCTTATGAAATGTTTTCACTCGGCCCATGAGGGCGTCAATTGACTTGATGATGTTCTCCTTGGCGGCCTCCCCGTACTGCCTTCCAATCTCGAAGTCGGTGCCGCTGCATTCGATGACCTTGAGCCTCTTTTTCTGCTTCAAGTATTTCTCCGTAGTTAAAGTAAACATTAACTTCATAACATTATCTAGCCGCTACAGCAGAACGGACAACGCCTTCTCCTATCTAGGGTAGCTGGTTATCTATCTTCTATGCATTGCCCGCGCAACTACGGTGAGGCTTAAAATTGAGACCTAAGGGAATAATGTGTGTTTATTGAGACCGATGAACATTAAGATAGCGCGGTC
The DNA here is from genome assembly GCA_030602935.1 of Candidatus Bathyarchaeota archaeon. Classification (GTDB taxonomy): domain Archaea; phylum Thermoproteota; class Bathyarchaeia; order TCS64; family TCS64; genus BS750m-G28. The sequence continues at coordinate 14,385 of JAUVYU010000001.1, forward strand.
ACCCACAAAAACATCGACAAGGTTTAAATTTTATGCAATATGATGTGATTGATAATTGAGGCATCTCATGATATGGCTTGTCATAATCAAAGGGAGTCCCAATTTAAGAATGGTTTAAATTAGAGAACAGAGTCCGAGGAAGCCTGATGCTGATCCGAGAAGTCATACTTGAGAACTTCATGTCCTACGAGTACGCTCGCGTCCCCCTGAAGGAGGGCGTCAACGTGGTCATAGGGCCCAACGGATCAGGCAAGTCCAGCTTCCTCGTGGGCATCTGCGTCGCCCTCGGGGACACCTACACCGAGCGGTCGAAGAAGCTCAGCGACCTCATTCGGTGGGGGCAGGACCGCGCGAGGGTAACATTACTCTTGGATAACTCGGTCAGGGAGAATGGTCGGAGATCCATCCCTCGCTTCGACAGCGACTTCATCAGCCTCTCGCGGACCCTGAGGCGGGACGGCAAGTACGGGTTCGAGATCAACCAGAGGAGCGCCCAGAAGTACGAGGTCATGGATATCCTCAGGGACCTGGGCTTCGACCCCAATAACATGCTCATCATCATGCATCAGAACATGCCTTCAAAGTTCGCTGCCCTCAGCCCCCAGGAGAAGCTGGTCAACCTGGAGGAGTCGGTGGGCTTCGAGACCTACAGGAGGGACATCCTCGAGGCGAAGAACAAGCTGAGCAGCATCCTCAGCGAGCAGGAGAGCCTCAACGACCTCCTGGCTAGGGCTCAGGAGACCCTGGGCTACTGGCGGGAGCAGAACGACCGCCTCCAAGAGAAGAGGCAGCACCGGACGCGGTCCCTGTTCCTCCAACGGGAGATGGCTTGGAGCAGGGTAGCCGACCTGGAGAACAGCCTCAGCAGGCTCGAACAGGAGCTGAACAAGGCGGACTCCGACCTCAAAGAGGCCGAGGCCGAGATGGAGCAGCGCAGCCAGCAGGTCATCGACACCCAGGCCTTGCTGAGGAAGAATCGGGATAACTCTGTCCTCCTCGTCGAGAAACGGGTTGAGCTTGAGAGGACTGTGGGCATCTGCGAATATACCATCGGCAACTCGAAAGACAGGTTGACTCAGCTCGACAGTATGACCTCGACGTTCCAAGAGTCGAAGAGGCGCTTCGAGATCAGCGCCGAGGCCCTCAAGGAGCGGCTCAAGGACGGGCCAACCACCCTGGACGCTTACTTTAACCTTGTGAACGAGTTCGAGGAGACCCAGACAGAGGCCTACGACTCCTGGCAGGGCGACCTCTCGAAGCAGCGCTCCGGGATAGAGACCTCCGTCGACTCCCTGAGCAAGAAGCTGAGCGAGGCGGACGCGGGCTTGAAGGATGTAATGGAGGAGATCGCGTTAACCAACGCCCGCATCGACGAGGCCAACGACAGGTACATCGACGGGCGCATCAGCATGGCCCTCCTCACGGATCGCAGGGGACGGCTCAAGAGTAGGATAGACGAGCTCAAGGCGGATATCGACAGGCTGAGGCGGGACCTCAACGACGCCGAGGCGGAGGCCCTGATCAAGGGTTCAAGGGTTGAGACGGGTCGCTCGTCGGATGACATCTTGGGGGAGATAAGGAAGGTCAGCGGGATACTATTGGGGTTGGCGAACGTCTCGGAGGACGCCGAGGCGATGTTCGAGTCATACTCCCAGACCTTCAAGGATCTCCAGGAGAAGGTTGAGCAGGTCAAGGAGAACCGTCGCAAGGTCATGGGCGAGATAGACGAGAGGACGAGGATGTGGGCCGAGGTGATGCGGGACCTCCTGGAGGAGGTGAACAGCCGCTACCAGAGCCTTCTCTTCATGCTCCAGGCCACCGGCGAGGTGAGGCTCATCAACACCCACGACATCGAGGCCGCCGGCGTCGAGATCTGGGTCGGCTTCAAGGGCGCTGAGCCGAGCAGGCTCGACCCCTACACCCACAGCGGCGGGGAGCGGAGCACGTCGGTGATGGCGTTCCTCCTCTCGCTGCAGCAGAACGTCCTCTCCCCCTTCAGGGCGGTGGACGAGTTCGACCTCCACATGGACCCGAGGAACAAGGAGATCGTCTCAGAGTTCATTGTCAAGACCCTCGAAGACTCCAAAGGCCAGTACATGGCCATCACCCCAAGCCAGATCACCTTCAGGGGGCAGGACGTCCACGTCATCATGGTCCACAAGACCGAGGGAGTCTCCACGATCCGGATGGTAGAGGACATTGAGTGACAGGGAGGGCAGGGCCCAGCTGGAGGGCGTGATAGCCATCTGTCGCTCCGTCTCCGAAGGAGCCCTCGACCCCTTCGCGGTGGACGTAGACTATGTCCTCTCCGTGATAAGGAGGCACTATCCCCAGGTGGCGTCCCTGGAGGAGTTCTGCCTCGACGCGTCAGCTATCAAGGAGCTGTCCAACGTGCTGGAGAAGCAGAACGATTGGATCCAGCACCAGTCGACGACGCTCTACAAGGACCCCTTCATGCTCCAGCAGCAGCTCATGATGATGGACGTCAGCGCTGTCGCTGAGGCCTTCCTCAAGTCCTGGCACCCCGTCGTCGAGCTCGAGCAGATCTCAGTTAAAACACTTGGCGGAGCCCTCGGGTACTGGAGCGACCTCCTACCCATGGAGGAGAGGTGGGCGGAGGACCAAGTCAGCCCCGTCGACGCAGGCTCCGCAACGTGGCTGGAGGCCCAGGAGCTTGGGCTGATACCCCTGGAGGGCTTCTCGGAGACCATGGCATCCTACTGGGCGGAGATGAAGGAAGTCTCAGAGGGGCAGGGGCGCATCCCCTACTGGGAATGGATCGGCAGGGAGACCTACCGGGAGACCCTGGTGAGGGCTTACATCACGTGCTACCTGGTGGGCTACGGATACGCCATCGTGGAGATGGACAGGTTCAGCGACAACGTCTACCTCACGCCCCTAGAGGAGCAGTCGGGCGCCGAGACGAACAAGATGATATCGTTGCCCGTAATGGTAGACTACGAGGAGTGGAGAAGATGGCGAGAAGGGTAAGACGCTCAGATACAAGATACTCCAGGAAGGTCAAGGACGCAGTCCACCTCCTGTTCTTCAAGCACCACAGGCTCCCCGGCGTAAGGGGCTGGGAGCTACGGCAGGAGCTGGGAGCCGAGTGGCTCGACGTCATCGACGTCCTCGACAAGCAACTTAAACTCCTCGACCTCAAGGTCACGCGCGCCCTAGACGACCCCGACATCATCGAGCCCACGAGGGCTCAACTAGCGGACGCCAGGTTCTACATCACCATGAGGGGCTCCGTCGACCAGAAGACCGCCAAGACGATAGGCTGGAGGATAGACGACATCGCCGGGCTGGCCGTGACAATCGCGTTCCTCATCTCAAGGCAGGGGAAGACCCCCCGCGTCGACGTCGAGAAGGCTCTCGCCGAGAAGCTTCCAGGCTGGCGGACGAAGATGAACGTCGACAGGTACATAGCGGAGGGCTACCTCGGCGAGGACGAGAGCGGCAACCTCTACATCGACTGGAGGAGCAGGGCGGAGGTTGACCAGAAGCAGCTCGTGGACCTCGTCCTGGCCTTCGGACGCAAGCCCGCTTAGCCCTCGAAGAGGAGGGCGCCCAGTAGCTCACGGAAGCTCCACTTGGAGCCCCCGGGAACAAGAGGGACAGCGTATACGTTCTCAGATAATGAGGGCCCCGCATCGGAGGGATGAACCACTACAACTAGGTTGTAGACATTCCTCAGCCTCTGAAGCTCGTGGATACTTGAATCAAGCAGCGAGAAAGCTGTATCGAACAGAGGCCTGAAAGCGCACCTCATTGTTCTCCCGATCGAGTCTACAACCTCGAGATCGAGAAGCCTGCCTAACCCTGAGACATTCTGAGAGGTTGTCAATCTGACCGTGAACTCGCCATCACTCAACGTAATCCTCAGGTCATCCAGGTCAACAAACCCTCGGTCCCCGTCGAGGAGAAGAGTCGATTCTTCGTCTATCTGGAAGCCGATCCTCATGAATGACCTGACGATCTCGACCCCACACCACCTCTCATAGAGAAGTGATGACCCGCCCATCTCGGGCAGCGAAGCCCGGATGTTGTATAGGGGTGGAGGCGTGTTCACGTCGTAGCTCTTCTTCATAGCGTAGAACCGGCCATAGTTGGGATGGGACGTGAGGACCTCCGTCTCGAGGGGCGGCTGCTGTGTGATCTCGACCTCATCTAGGAAGACAGCGGTACCTAGGTACCCCAGTATCTTACCCCTCAGCTCCTCGATCCCGGCGATGGTCTCCCGGTTTTTCGTCAGCACTTTCGCCCATCTAGCCGTCGCTGAGCTCCCTGAGAACTTTATCGCCCTGTTCAGGAGCGCCTCGATATCGGTGTTCACCTCTGAGACGGCGCCCAGCTGGGAGACCAGTCCCTGCAGGTGGGCCTTCAGCACCTTGTTCTCGAACGTGTCGTAGTTCCTTACGACGCCACTCTCGATGACGTTGATGGGGATCTCCTTGAGCAGCTCCCTAACCTCGGAGAACTCGCCATCAGTCTCTCCTTTTCGGACTAACAGCTCGTCAAGGATGGTCTTAGAGAGCTCCGGCTTGAGGCTATCCAACGAGCCCAGGGCCTTCCTCTCTGTCCTCTCGACCATCGCGTAATCGGGGTCCTCTGCTATCAGGTTGAGCACCGGTCCTAGCTCCATCCAGTGGTCCCTGATATGGTTGAGCCAGTCGGCGCTGCGCGCGCTGACCTCACCTTTGAGGACCGTGTAGACCATGTGGACGTACATGTCGGCGACCTCCTCGGCCATTATCCTTTGAAGTCTTTCATTGGATGAAGAATACCCGGCCTCCTTTCTCTCCTCTTTAACTTGAGAACGTTCAGAGGGCGCTTCCCCCCTTCTATCTCCCTCCCTCCTGAGCAGGCCGATGAGCTGTTCCAGGGGGTCCCCGTTCTTCTCTAGGGCCTCTTCCGCTTCACGAGGAGTCCTGTCCTTCAGGTAGTCGGTCAGTGCGTCCATGAGCTCAGTTGTAGGTGACTTCTCGCTCTCAGGGGTCTGTGTCTGGCTCCTGATGTAGGCAGCCAGCGCGCCCACCAGCTCGTTGAGGGATGAGATGATGCCCTCTCTCGGCACATCTCCTGCCTCCTTCTTGAGCATTGTGACGAGGAGCTCGCACAGCTCGTCGAAGGCCGTCTTCTGGGGGCGGACCGCCTCGTACTGTGGCTGAGGTATCGCAGGTGGAGTAGGCCTGTACTGGAAGACGAGTCCCCTGCTCAACATGCGATCGATGATGCGGTCTATGAACTCGTCATCAGAGACGTCAACAGTTATCACGCGCCTCTCTGCCGGGAGTCCGGGGGCTGTGACCCTCATCCCTTCAACGGGAGGCGCCGCGACCTTGTCCGCTCCTGGCAGGACCGGCGGCCTCGCCTCAGGTATGATGACCTCCATCTCAGGAGGCTTCTCAACCGTCGGAGTGGGCACGGTCACCTCGGCTTCCTCCTGCAGTAACAGCTCGTCGTCAGCAGCGTAGTACTGCTCCAGGATCTCGGCGCTGTGATCCCACCTCTTGTAGGAGTTGAGGCTGAGGATGATCTCGGCCTTGTCGACGTTGGCCTCGTCGGCGTCGTTGACGATGGCCATCTTGTCCTTGATCCGCCAGGCTGACTCGGCTGTGAAGAGGTTGAGTTCGTTGGGGAAGTACTTCAGGTCGATGAGGGAGTCTCCCCTGGTGACGTAGATGTACAGGTTCCCGCCGATCCTCGAATAGTATTTACCCAACTACTTTTCCCTCCCTAACTCTCCGTTTATTATGTCGTCAAATATCCCCCTCTTGCTGACGGTCGGGGCCGTGTCTTCCTCGTCCTTCTCCGTTGGCTTCCTCAGAAGGAGGTTCTCGAAGGCGTAGTTCCAGAAGACGCCCATCCAGAGTAGGGTGAACAGGGTGCCCAGGTAGTCATGGAAGATGATGGCCTGGAGGTACCCCGAGTTGTGGGCTAGAAGGGTTGGGATTAAGATTCTGAGTATGTTAATCAGGAACGTCCCCTCCAGCCCGATGAGCACCGTCATGATCTTGCTCCTCCTGGTGTAGGGCCCCTGGAGCCCCGTCAGGAGAGTGAAGGCTAGGAGCACGAAGCTCTGCCAGCCGATGCAGTTCCAATTAATGTATATCCTGAGGGGTATCCAGGCCCCGGTCAGGTACAGGTTCGATCCGTTGATGGACGCAGGCACACCGAGTGTCTTCAGTAGGACTGCCACGATCCTCACGATGAAGGGTGCAATGAAGCCTTGGATCAGGGCGACGAGCTGGAAGCTCTCCACCACCTTCGTCAGGAACTCGTTGAACGTCGTAACGAAAGGAAGGATTATGAACGTTACAGAGGCGACTATGATTATCCTCTGGAAGACCTTCCCCTGGGCGCGCTGAACTATCCTATCACTCATCCTGCTCTCTCCTCCGTTTCAGGGTCGCTCTCAGGTGACCGGAGATGTAGCTCGTTGTTGCGAAGAAGAGCGATACCTGAATCATTTTTTTCAGGTTCTCAGGGACGACCATCCCCGGAAGGTCGATGTTCGAATGTCTCTCCGAGCTGTCGTATTCGAGTACGTACGTCATCTCCAGGTCGTCGTAGATGCTGATGCTCAGGCGGAGGGTGTGTCCGCTGTCGAATACTTGCTCGTTGATGTAGCTCCCCGTGAACTGGAACTGCCTCATCTGCTTCCTGATCCTGATGTCGAAGTCCTCAGAGTTGACCAGGGTCGAACCGCCTGTCTCATCCACGTTGTACAGCTCGAAGCGTATCTGGGTATCGTAATTGTTCAGCTTCTCCGAGGTCATGAACTTCAGCCAGACTGTATAGATGATAGAGCCCTGCAGGCTGTAGTCGACACCAAGTGGACCATACAGATAGAAGTTCCACATCTCGTAGAACCCCGAGGAGCTGCTAGCATGGATGGCATCGCTGTAAGCCGATGGATTGAGCTGGGTGAACTCGGGCATCGTCATTATCCGGCTCGTTGAGATCGTGTTGACGGTTACAGGAGAAGTCAGGTGTTCGAAGCTCAGTATCGTCTGGTCGACCCCGGTGGCCCTGACCGAAATGATGGCGACTCCGTTCAGGAAGGTCGCGAGGAGGATAATCACCATCGTCGCCAAGCCCATCGCCTTCTTGCCATAGATGAAGTCAGGCAGGAGCCCGATGAGGTCTAACCCTTTGAACGATGTCCTGATCCTCTCAAGCAGGGGCTTCTCGTCGTCCTCCGCCTTGTAGTCGAGGATGAAGTTCTGGGATAGATACCAGAAGCCGCTCAGCCAGATGAAGGTCAGGACCGTCGAGAAGTAGTCGTGGAAGGTTATGGCTGGCCCGTACCCGCCGTTCAACAGGAGGAGGCACGTGGAGGTGACCCGGATGATATTCAGGATGACCACGCCCTCGATGCCGAGGACGACGCACTTAATCCTGCTTCCGAGGGTGTACTTTCCCTGGAGGATAGTGACAAGAGATATCGCTAGGAGTATGAAGCTCTGCCACCCGACGCAGTTCCAGACGATGTCCACCTCGTAGGGCAGACCACCGGTCATCATGTATATGCTAGATCCGCTTATGACCGTCTCTATCTTGAATACCTCCTCCAACACGGTGCCAGCGAGGCGAACCATGACCGGAACCGCGTACTTCTCCAGTACCTTGTAGAGCCCTGAACCGAGGGCTAACTGGGTGAGGAGATCGTTGATGGTGGTAATGAGGGGTAGGATCGAAAGCCCCACCAGGGTGAACCAGATGAAGCCCTCGTACCGGGCTCCGAACTTTAGGAGGAACTCCTTCACTCGGTTAAGCATCGTCTTTCCTCCTTCGAAGCTTCATTACGATCCCGGGGATCAAGGGGGCTAGTATGAGGAGGGGTAGCAACGACTCTGGCATCACCATCCCCGGGAAATCCACTCGGGAGTGCTTCTCCGTGGAGTCGTAGTCGAGGTAGAAGGTCCAGCCGTCCTCCCCCTTGAACAGTATCTCCACGATGATGCTGTGTCCCTCCCTGAACTTTATCGACTTGATGACCTCGGCGGGGAGCATCAGCGCCTCCTCCGGGGACTCGTCGTCGACCCCCACGTCCTTGAACTGGTATGAGAACTTGGAGTCAGTCTCACCGTCCTCATCCAAGTCCGTGACGAGGACCTTCATGTCGACCTCATGCTCCTTGTCCGAGTGCAGGAACAGGTAGAGGTTCAGGCTCCCCTTCATCTGGTAGTCTTCCTCTAGGGGCCCGAACAGGTAGAATTGCCACCCCTTCTGCCAGTCTGTGCCGGAGAGGGTGTAGCTGTCCGTGCGCGCGCGCGTCCCAAGGGAGATGTAGTCCGGATGGGTGAGGATCATGTTCGTGTATTTTCCGTTGATGGTGACGCCAGAGGCGACGTACTCGAGGTTCAGGGCGGTGATTGGGCTATCGTCCACCGGCACCGACATGGCGGCTGCGGTGACCCAGACTATCAAAGTCGACATGAGCAGCAGGAACAGGAGCGCCATCGCTGACGGCCTCCGCCTCCTCTGCCTATCCTCCTCCTCCGTCCTCTGAGCCCTGGGGGCCTCCCTTCGCGGGAGTATCCAGCTGAAGAGCCTCCTGACCCTTATCTGGAGGATCCTGTCGGTTACGCTGCCCGTTTTGAGGGTCCTGACCCAGCCTCCCTCGTCTTTCTCGAGGAGGCCCTTCACTGCTGCGTAGGCCTGGAAGGGCGTGAGGACGTAGCTGAGGACTATGAACGAGAATATACCCGAGTAGTCCTCCTTCGCGGTCTGCTCCAGGAAGAGCCCTGACAGACTCATGAGGGGGAGGGCAAAGAGGTTGCTCAGGATGAGGCACCACCCGAAGGTGGCCGTCCAGAAGAAGGGGTGCTCCCCCAGGAACTCGGCCGCCACCCAGAAGAATGTCCCGACGAGGAAGAAGAAGGACTGCAGATAGTATGGAGCGAAGTAGACGAACTCAAGCTTCTCCCGACCAGTCATGTTGTGGGACTTGAGGACGTCCCAGAAGTATTTCTTGACGGCGAAGGTGTGCCCTTCAGCCCAGCGCATCCTCTGGTGGGCGAGAGCCCTGATGGTCGTGGGTATCTCGGCCGGGGCCTGGATGAGGGGGGTGTAGAGGACCTTGTAGCCCGCCAGGTACATCCTGATAGTGAGGTCCCAGTCCTCGGTGATGCTGTGAGTCCAGCCCAGGTTCTTCAGTATCTCGGCCCTGATCATGAAGACGCTGCCCGTGATCATCTTCATGGAGCCGAAGAACTCCTGGGCGACCCGCTCGATCATGTAGCCCCCGCTGAACTCGGCCCTGATCCCCTTCGTTATCCAGTTCTCGTTCTTGTTGAGGTGGTGGAGCTGGTATCCCTGGACGACGCCTATCTTTCGACGCTCGAACCAGTCGTCGACCCTGTCCAGAAGCTCCTCGCCGTTCTCGTTCCCGCCGTTTTTACCGTTCTGACCGTTCTCGTAATGCCTGAGTACATCATCGGCGAACCTGTGGCCGTTCCCGTTTGTCATCTCCCCGTGCCCATTGTTCCTGTTGCCGTCCTGCCCCTCGAAGTACCATAAGAAGCGCCTCAGGATGTCGGGGGGCGGGATAAAGTCCGCGTCGAAGACCACGGCGTATTTGGCCTTGGGATTCATGTAGTTGGTGGCCTTGCTGAGAGCACCGCCCTTGAACCCCGACCTTTCGTTCCTGTGAATGAACTTGACAGTCGGTCCGTCGGTGTTGAGGTTCAGCTCCTTCATTATCTCTATGGTCTCGTCCCTGGAGTCATCCGCTATGATGATCTCATAGTTCTCGTAGTCGATGTCCGAGCAGGCCTGTATCACACGGCGGGCGACGTTCTTTTCGTTGTAGAAGGGGAGCTGGATCGAGATGAAAGGCTCATCAATCTTCCTACCGTTGTCAAACCCATCGTTATGGGCAGATCCGTTGTTGTTCTGCCCTCTCAGGCTCGCGATGTAGTTGAGGCCCCCGTTCTGGATGGACTTGGTGCCGTTGGTCCCGTCTGTGCCGTTGCCGTTGCTGGCCCTGCCGAAGAATAGGGCGATGAGGATCGCTAAGTAGTACTTGCAGGCGAAGAGGAAGAAGAAGAGGCCGAAAGCCAGGGCTACGTATGAGAACGTTTGGCCTATGACGGCTACAGCCTCTATCTTTTGTCCCTCCTTCGCCTTTTCTGTAGTGGTGATGCACACCTCTACAATATATCGATTATACGATATAATCGGGCATTACCACCAAAACTAGTTTATAAACCTTTATGCCCGAACTAGATCCTTCATAAGTGTTCTTCTGAGCATGCTTATGACGGCAGAATTAATAATCAACTTTCGTTTCACCGGATACATCGTGATTCTTTTCATGAAATCTCCCATACAGCATGCCTATATATCGCAGACAGAACACATCTTGCGGTCCGAATGAGTGAAGAAGAGCCCGGCCTCGCGGAGCTGGAGACACGTTTCGTCCGGGGGTTTCTGGACGTAACCATAATGAAGCTGCTCCTCGAGGAGCCCTTCTGGGGCTACAAGATGATGGAGGTACTCAAGGACAGGTACGGGGTCAAGGTGGGGCCCGCGGTGATCTACCCCCTCCTGGACTCCATGGAGGCAGATGGGCTAATCCTGGCCGAGACGGTCTACTCGGGCAAGAGGAAGCGCAAGGTGTACAAGGTGCTGCCTCAGGGCGAGGCTATGCTGAAGAACATGGACCGGATCCTGAAGAAGTTCTAGCCCTGTGAATCAACCAGTCAGTTCGAGCAGCCTGCGGGCGACCTCCCTGAGGGCCCATGTGAAGGGGTGGCTGGGGTTGTCGAGGGCGAAGAGCGAAACCCGTTGGGCCAGGAGGAGGTCGCAGTAGCAGGGGATGATGGCTATTAGTGGTTTTGAGAACTTGCCCCCGACCTCGCTGAGGAGGGTCTTCCTGCTCTCATCGGAGACGAACATGTGGGGTCGTGACTTGTTGACTAGGATGTAGGTCTGTTTCTCGAAGGGCTCGTAGAGGTCCTCGGCCATCCTCTCGACGCCCTCGATGTCAAGCTGGTCGAGGCTGGAGACTATTATGGTGATGTCTGCGCTGACGACGGCGTTCACCGAGGAGAACTGGACCCCCGGGCTCGTGTCGATGATGACCACGTCGACGCCCATCTTCTTGGCCAGCTCGTCCTTCATCTCCATGACCTTCCTCAGGGCCTTCATCTGCCACTTCCGGTCCTTCCGGGCGATCTCACGCATCGCCTCCATGTCTGGGTTGGCGAAGCCTACGAGGAGCTTTCCCTTGGTGCCGTAGTTGGAGGTCAGGTCGACCATCACCGTCTCCAGCTTGGCCTTCCCATCGAGGTAGTTGTTGATCCAGTCCCTGACGCTGCTCTTAGCCTGGAATATTGTGAGCAGGCTGGGGGCCCTGAAGTCGAAGTCGAGGAGGGCGACGTTGTGCCCCTCGGAGGCGAGTAGCGCGCTGATGTTGCTTGCGATCAGGCTCTTCCCCGTGCCTCCACGACTCGAGTGGATTGAGAACATCTTCACCATCATACATCACCTACGATATTACCGAGAAGAGCACCATCCTCCCATCCCTCTCCTTCTTGAGGTATCCCATCCTGACGAGCTGGTTGAGGTACCCGCTCTCCACGGCCCTCGCCCGCTCAGTCCTCTCCGAGATCTCGTCGGCCGTAGCCCTCCCCAGGCTGCTGGTCACGGTGGCGGTCTTCCTCAGGTGGTCGAAGGGGGAGAGG
>JAUVYU010000055.1 GCA_030602935.1 Candidatus Bathyarchaeota archaeon
GTCCGACCTGAGCGAGTCAGCCAAGTCCTTCTTGGACCGCCTGCGGAGGTGTGAGGCCTTCAGCGGCAGAGACACCTGCAGGGGGAAGAAGGCGATAGGCATCACCGCGGCGGGGGGGAGTGGCCACGGCGCCGCAAGCTCCCTCCTTAACCTAGAGGGCTACCTGAGGCGGGTGGGATTCGAAATTTTCGACCTCGTCCCAGTGACCAAGTTCTCGAAGGACCACAAGCTCCCCATGCTCAAAGCTGCTGGGGTACGTTTGGCGAGTCAGGATTAGGAAGCACGTAGCCTAGCTGCGTTTCCTGAAGCTGACCCTTCCCTCTTCGCCTTCCACGGAGTAGAATACGATCTCGTCGTCCACGGATAGGCTCAGGAGGTCCCGCACTTCTTGGGGCAGGGTCACCCTGAAGTTTTGACCTATCTTGGTTGAAGCTAGAACAGTCATGACACTCATACAATGTGTTGTTAAAATATATTAATTGTTACAGAAAAGGGCCCCAATCGCCGTCTTTACAGTATTAACTGCATTTATCCTATGTGACAGCTGGAAGTAACCTTAATTACGGCGACTTGGGTGTGGATTTATGGGATTCCTATGCCGAAGGCGTACGTTTTAATTAATGTCGAGCTTGAGGGCGGAAGAGAGGTCATCGAGGGCCTTGAGGCGATAGAGGAGGTGAAGGAGGCCTACCCCCTCTACGGCGTCTACGATATCATAGCCCTCATCGAGGCGGGGACCGAGCAGGAGCTCAAGGACATCATCGGGCAGAAGATCCGGAGGCTGGACAAGGTCCGCTCCACCATGACAATGATCGCCATGTGACGGCAAGGGCTCAATCATCCATGATTTCTTAACACGTAGCTAGAGGTTCAATCAGGATGACCCGCTGGAAACAGTATAGATCAGCCCTCGCGTGTGAATGAGGAAGAGCATCCGTCTTAGCTAAATCCTACCCTTGATATCCGCCATCGAGGCTGCCATGCTCTGGAGCTCCTCGGTCACAGTTGATAGGTAGACAATCCTCTTCTCGAGCCGCCCCCTCATCTCGACGATCTGGTTTCGGACCTTGGGGAAGACGTCGTTGATAACCTCGACGAGCAGGTCCCTGTTCTCGGGCTCATTGAGCTCAACGGCGTCCATCTCGCCGTTCAGGTACAGTATCAGCAGCTCGCCGCTCGAACTCACGCTCAGCCGTTCGACGTCGTTAGTCTCCCCAGGAAGGAGCTCGGGATTCACCGGTAACCCGCCCGGGATGCTCGACATCACCTCGAGGAACGCCTCCAATAAGGCCTCGACGATCCGGTCCTCCTCACTCCTCAGCTCGTTGACCTGTATCGTGTCGTCCCTCAGCTTCCTCAGAGACTCCAAGATAGCTGCGGGAGATGCTTTAATCATGGGTTCCTGTGGCGGTACGCTCTCCTCTATCTCAGCCGGTTTCTCTTCTTCAGAGTCCTCTGGTAGATCTGGAGATATGTCTTCAGTTATATCCTCCTCGATAACTTGGGGCTCTTCGACTTCGGGGTCTTCGGATGGAGCTGGAGGTATGTCCTCCATCTTTTCCTCCTCAATAGCGGGTCTCTCTTCAGGGGCCGGATGTACCCGCTCTCCTTCTAAATCGAAGATCTCCACGTCGGCCTTGGGAACAGTATGGTTGAACACCTCATCCCTGTAGTAGGCGCTGAATTTCTTCCCGCACTCGACGCAGCTGTAGCCCCTGCCCTCGAAGACTCCAAATGTGAAGGACTTGCCATTCGGCTCTGAGCGGGCTCCACAGCGGGGGCACGTGAGGCCTTTCACCCACTCTTCGGTTGGTTGAACCTGGTCCGACCTCGAAGCCTTCAACCTATCAAAGAGTCCCCTCCCGAATGCCTGCAAGGCCGTACCCCTTATGAGATATCGCTGAGACTGACCCGACAATAAGAATTTGTATGTAGCCTAAGCACATATTCACAGACCGCGCAATACAAAGAAATCTGGTGAAGCCTTTTTTCTGATTTATTACCTAAAAGTAGGCAGTTACAAGCGTCCATAATTCATTTTAATAAATATAAAAATCGTATTACCGGTCCCGATGAGTAAGAAGAGGATACTCTTCGTCGACGATGACTTGGCTTTGTTAGATCTATTCATGAAATATTTGACTCTAAAGGGGTTCAGCGTCGATGTAGCCTCAAGAGGTGAAGAAGCGATTGAAAAGGCAAAGGAATCAAAGTTCGACCTCTTGATTCTGGACATAAAACTGCCTGACATGCTCGGTGACAGAGTACTGAGAGAGATTAGGTCCGTTGACGAGGATATCGAGGTGGTCATGATTACCGGGTATCCGAACCTCCAGGACACCATCGATCTGCTATCCTTCAGGATCCACGAGATCCTGCTCAAGCCCGTTACCACTGATGAGCTCCTGCGCGTGGCTTGCGAGGCTCTCACAGGATCACCAGTTGATTCGAGTGACGACAATTGTCAGGTGGTCATTCAAGAGCCATAGACGGGTCAATCTATGTTCTACACGTAGATGACGAACTGTCCCAGCTCGAGCTCGTGAAGAGATACCTAAGGCTGTTGGATCCCCAGATAGTCGTCGATTCTGCAATCTCTCCGACGAGGGCCCTCGAGATGCTCCGAGAGAAGGAGTATGACTGTGTTGTCTCTGACTACGTTATGCCGGAGATGGACGGCATTAGATTAGCTGTCAGGATTAGAGAGCAGAACGACGTGCCCTTCATACTTTACACGGGCCAGGGCAGCGAAGAGGTTGCTCTGGATGCTTTCGAGGCTGGGATAGACGACTACATTCGAAAGGAGCATGAAAAAAGTAGCTTTCAGGTCCTTGCGAAGCGCATCCGAGTGGCTGTGGACAAGCATAGAGCTGAGGAAGCGCTACGCCTGAGCGAAGAGCAGTACAGGAAGATCGTTGAGACCTCTCCAGATGCCATCACCCTGACAGATTTGGATGGAACAATAATCGCGGCCAATAAACAAGCGGCGCTCCTCCACGGCTACGACGGCGAGGAGGAGATGCTTAAATTAGGTTTGAAGGCATTCGACTTGCTCGCTCCCGAAGATCGAGAGAGAGCTTATCAGGACCTGGAGCAGGCATTCAAGGTTGGTTATGTACGGAACGTGGAGTACAACCTACTCAAGAAGGACGGAACAACTTTCCCCGCCGAGTTAAACGCCTCAGTGATTCTAGGGGAGTCAGATGAGCCCACTGCTTTCATTGCAGTCGTCAGGGACATAACTTCACGGAAAGCTTACCAGAAAAGGTTAGAGGTTCTTCATGAACACACGTCGCAGCTCAAGGGTGTAACGGGCATCGACGAAGTTGCAAGACTCACGTTCGATGCCATCGAGCAGGTTCTCGGCTTCCACCTCGGTAACTTCAGTGTTGTTGAGGGCGACATGCTAAATGAGATCCATACACGGGGCTTCGAACCTAAGGAGGAATATCTGCTTCCTCTCGATGGCAGAGGCGTCTCTATCAGAGCAATCCGCACTGGTATGACTCAACTCGTCCCGGACATTCGGTTAGACGAGGACTATCTCATAGGACCGGTTCAAGGGTTCTATGAACCCCTCTCGGAACTAGTTGTCCCAGTTAAGATCAACGAACGCGTAATAGCGGTTATCAACGTTGAAAACGAGAAGCTGAATGCCTTCACCAGGGATGACCAGAAACTTCTGGAGATCTTGGCGGGGTACGTGGCTTTCACGATTTTCAATATCCAGCTGCTCGATGCTGAACGTAGCTATAAGACGAAGATAGAGGCCCTCCACCGCAGCTCCACCCAGCTCGTTCTTGCTCAGAACAATGAGGAGATCTTTGACATCGCTCTCAACGTCATCCAGGACGTACTCGGGTTCCGCTGGGGCGGGATAGGTGTTGTCACAGATAGAGGAATAAAGTACGTTAGGATGATTGGGGCAGGTATCCCGAGTGATGCTGTCATGCCCTTGGATGGCCCCGGTATAACCGTGCGCACGGTTCGGACGGGGCGATCTCAGCTGATCCATGATACCAGGCTGGACCCGGATTATGTCCAGCTGTCCGACACGGAGTCGGGCGCGAGTCAGAACCTCTCCGAGGTAGTGGTTCCGATCCTGCTCAACAATTGGGTCGAGGCGGTGATAAACCTCGAGAACGAGAAGCCGGGAGCCTTCAACGAGGATGATCTAAGGCTACTTGAGACCCTTGCACAGCACATAGGTTCCGCTCTGGGGAGACTGCAAGAGCTGGAGGCGCTTAAAAACTCCGAGCAGAAATTCAAGGGATTCCTCGAGTCCTCCATGGACACAGTGAGCGTGAACGTCGGGACGAAAATAGAGTACGTGAACCAGAAACTCGTCGATTTATTAGGATACGATAAACCGTCAGACTTAATCGGAAGGGACATTTCAGAGCTATTTCCCCCGGAGGTCAGAGACGAGATCACGGCGAGGACCCTTCGAAGGCAGTTGGGTGGGGACGAGCCCGACATATATGAGACTGCTTTCTTAAGGCGTGACGGAACGACTGTAGACATCGAGGCCGCCCTCTCGGTCATCGAGTACGATGGTCAACCCGCAACTCTGGGCTTCGCTAGGGACATCACCGAACGTAAACGGTTCGAGAGGAAGCTGGACACCCTCCACAAGCATGCCCTAGAACTCGCAAAGGCAGAGAGCGAGGAGGACATCGCAGAGGCAACGTTGAACGCCATCGAGACGATATTCGGCTTCAACTACGTGGCGTTCGCCCTAATTGACGGAGACCTCCTCAGGTTCAAGTACGTCAGGGGAGTCTCAACGATCAAGGAGCTACATCTAGACGGCCAGGGGCTTACTGTCAAGGCCATTAAGACCCGTGAGATTCAGCACGTCCCCGACACGAGGGTCAGCGAGCCGTACCTGTCATCGAGGTCCGAAGGGGAGCCCGAGAGCCTCTCAGAGCTGGATGTCCCCATATTCGTCGATGGTGTGGCGATAGCCCTGATCAACATCGAGAGTGAGAGGCTTGACGCCTTCTCAGAGAGCGACAGAGACCTTGTTGAGACCCTCTCGATGCACGTCTCCTCCGCCTTCATGCGGTTGAGCGAGGTAAACAGACTTGAGTCCCTCGTCGAGGAGAAGACGATGGAGCTCCTGGAGGCTGAAAGGGTGGTCGCCGCAGGCAGGATCGCCTCCATGGTAGGCCACGACCTCCGTGGACCCCTACAGACCATCGAAGCGGCCGTGGGCCTCATGAAAGAGGACCCATCCGAAAGCGAGGCAGTCGCCGATATAATCAAGACATCTGTGAAGAGAGCCGCTGAGATGCTGGAGGAGATACGGAGCCATATACGGGACACGCCCCTGCTTCTCATCAGGGCTAACCTGATAGAGCTCGTGAGGAGGGTCCTGGACGAGAACGTCCTCCCGGACAACATAGCTTGCAAACTGGAGGCCCAGAGTGACTACGTTCAAGTCCAGGTCGACCTGAACAAGATCCGTCGAGTCATCGACAACCTCGTCCAGAATGCGGTCGACGCGATGCCCCAAGGGGGAGAGCTACGAATAAAGATCAGCGAAGACAGCGAAGGCGCAACGCTGATAGTCGAGGACACAGGGGAGGGGATCCCCGACGAGATACTCCCCGACATCTTCAACATATTCGTCACCACAAAATCCAAGGGGACCGGCCTGGGCCTCGCCTACTGCAGGCGGACGGTCATGGCCCACGGCGGCTCAATCACCGTGAAGACCAAGGTCGGGCAGGGAACCGCCTTCACCATGCGGCTGCCGAAGCCGGAGGACGACGAACCCCCCACCGCGGAACCCCAGCTATCAGCCACGATCAAGCAGTGAACCACCAAGCAGAACCCAAACCACCTACGCGCGCCCCAATCCAGAGCCACCTCAAAAAAGGTAGAGGGGGTCACCCATCGGAACCCGAGAAACCCCCCCAACGACCTAAAGAAAAATGAAAAACCCTCCACCGCCGTCACATTCCAGATAAAACACCGTCCATTCCAATAAAACAACCCCCACGGAACAGTGAACAGCCCACCCCAGACACCAGCCACTTCACACCGAAAAGACAACAATAAACCCTCATGCCCACCCACCGACGCGCCCGGAAACCCTTATCCTATGCCAGCC
>JAUVYU010000051.1 GCA_030602935.1 Candidatus Bathyarchaeota archaeon
CACCGATCGGGGCAGCTGCCCCGCTGGGAGCTCCTCCGGGCGCTCCTGGATGGTGATCCGCTGGGAGTCGATGAACACCGACTCCTTGGGGGCGAGCTCGAACCCCCGGCGGCTGTTGCAGGAGGGGCACTGAGCTGGCGTCTTCAGGAACTGGTCGGTCTGGTCGAGGAGTATCATCTCCCCGCAGGCGGTACACCTGTACGCGGCCTTGATGATGTAGGGCTGGACCGCCGAAGCCCTCACGATGATGCCCGTGACCATGACGAGGCGGCTGATGTGCTCCGCCCCGATCCTGCGGAGGGGTGTCTCGGCGGGGAGTCCCCTGAACCTTACGTGGACCCTCCGTATCTGGTCGGCGTACATAGCGTCGCGCATGCGGAGCTTGGAGAACGCGGCGATGTCGAAGTGGGGGAGGTGGTCTAACGGGTTGTCGAGGACTACCCTGGCTAGGTCCTCGTCGAAGGCGTAGAGGTCGGTGAAGTTGATGACGAGGGACTTGAGCCCCTTCACCGCCATCTCGGAGATGGCCTGCTCGTACTTGACCTCCTCCTTCTCGTCCCTGTACTCCTCGATGAATCTAGTGAAAGCCTCTTCAGATTGGATTAGACTCGCCATCGAAATCACTGGCCCGGGCTAATGCTCCTAAAGAGTGGTGAATCCTTCATTACATTACGCTCTTATCTCTGGAAAGCGCATCATAGTAAAGATAAAAGTTCGCGGTATCCTTGCAGTGGAGAGGTCACTGAATATAAAAAATTGTCTCATGAAGATGGGACAAACTGAGATTCTTAAGAGTTTAAGCCAGTTTCAACGAAAAGGGCATGATGAGATACCTCATCAGGCTGATGTCTCCGATCTTGATACCAAGTCCTAAAATTACATGTTAGAGGGGCGACCTCGTGCACATTCGTTGAACGATATTTTCATCTGATAAGAATGGAGAAAAATATCGATAATCAAGAAAAATCGGGAATTCATTATTCTTCTGGAAATCGACGCTTTCTAGGAAACTCAGCTATAGAAAGACACCAATCAAAACGTAAAAACAGCTATCCCTCTATTCTCCGCCTAGCTCCCTCATCTCGCTACGCCAGCGCTCGATGATCTTGTGCAGCTCATCGTAGAGGACCGCCTCCTCAGGCTGAAGGCCCCTAGAGTCAGCCTTCGCCTCCGCAGACGCCAGCCTCATGATCTTGGCGATCCTGCTCTCAACGATGTCCCTGTACCGCCCCTTCATCCTCCCGCTAGCCCGGCGGGTCTCATCCCTCGCCGACTTCTCGGCCTGCTTAAACGTGACGTATGCTCGGGAGTAGAAGTCCTCAGGGAGGGGCGTCGGCTGACCCAGGGGCTGGACCCGCTCACGATAATGAGTCTGCGTCCACTGCTCGTCGCTGATACCCCCGTCCGAGAGGCGCGCAAGCCCCGCCTCGATGAGCTCCCATGCAATCCAGAGGTTGACCGTGAGCTCCATCCCCTCGTCGGCCTCCTTGATGTCGAGCCCGGGGGTCTTGATCTCAGGGATCTTCCTAGTCGCGACGATGCGGACGGGCATGTTCTCGAACTCGAAGTACAGGGCCTCCATGAACGACGTCGTCAACCTTTATCAACAGAGTATATGGTCTCAGGACGTTTATAATATTGATTTTGTCTCAGAAAGATGTGTCAAAAAACCCTTCTGGATGCATCAGACAACATTTTATATCCCCCCTTTCGATTCTTGGTGCAGAACCGACTGATGTTGAACCCCGTAAGAGGCCTGGAGGCGCTGGAGGGCGAGGTCATCAAGCTCCGCGACGACCCAGAGGTCAGGTCGACCGTGGAAGGCCGTGTGGCCGAGTTCCTCGAGGTCAACGGCAAGGACTCCCATGCCTGGTTCGAAGAGCTTGTCTACTGCCTCCTCACAGCCTACTCCAGTGCCCGCCTGGGGCAGCTCTGCGTCGACGCTCTATGCGACCGCGGCGCCCTCCTTGAGGGCCCTCTCGAGGAGGTCGTTGAGACCCTGAGGGTTCAAGGGCACAGGTTCTACAACAAAAGGGCGGAGTACATCGTCGAGGCCCGGAGGCTCGCTCCGACTCTGAAGGCCACCATCCAGAGCTTCGAGGAGACAGGTGAAGCACGAGCCTGGCTTGTCGAGAACGTCAAGGGGCTGGGCTGGAAGGAGGCGAGCCACTTCCTGAGGAACGTAGGCTACTTCGACGTCGCCATCATAGACAGGCATATCCTCTCCAACCTCAGGGAGCACGGCTTGATCCCGGACGACAAGAAGGGGCTCACTAAGAGGCGGTATCTGGAGTACGAGCGGGTCCTTCAGAGGATGGCCGATGACCTGGACATGAGCTTGGGTGAGATGGACCTCTACCTCTGGTACAGGAAGACAGGCGAGGTCCTCAAGTAGCCCCAAGACTCCAAGCAATTATCTACATCCAGCCTTGAACCTAGAGTGGAGAAGGAGTAATGAAGGTCAAGGTGGGAGGCGAGCAGAGGGACGTCCGGACGCTCTGGAGGGAGGGGAGCACAATCAGGCTCATCGACCAGAGGATCCTCCCCCACACGTTCGAGATAACCTCACTGAAGGATCATAGGGAGACAGCTGCAGCCATCAAAGACATGGTTATGAGGGGGGCAGGCGCCATCGGCGTGGCGGCTGGATACGGGATGGCTCAAGCCGCTCTCGAAGCGAAGGATCTCTCCCTCAACGAGTTTGAGACATACTTCGACGCCGCCGCAGAACGCCTAAGGAAGACGAGGCCGACAGCCGCCAACCTGTTCCATGCCATAGAGAGGTGCCTGGAAGCAGGAAGAGGAAGCTCGGTAAGCCATCGAGTTGAAGCCGTCGTTGCTGAATCAGACGCGATAGCGGAGGAAGACCTATCGGCCTCAAAGAGGATGGGGGAATACGGCAGCTCCCTCATAGAGGACGGCGCCTGTATCCTGACGCACTGCAACGCCGGGGCCCTCGCCTTCATCGACTACGGGACGGCCCTGAGCCCCATAAGGTCCGCCCACAAGCAGGGGAAGAAGGTCCACGTCTATGTTGATGAGACGAGGCCTCGATGCCAGGGGGCGAGGCTCACCGCCTGGGAGATGGAACAGGAGGGGATACCCTACTCCCTCATCGTCGACAATGCCGCCGGGTACTTCATGATGAAGGGTGAGGTGGACCTGGTGATAGTGGGAGCCGACCGGGTGGCAGCGAACGGGGACGTGGCCAACAAGATCGGCACATATGAGAAGGCAGTGGTCGCTAAGGAGAACAGAATACCGTTCTACGTGGCTGCCCCTAGGATGACATTCGACCTAAACTGTGAGACGGGTGACGACGTCGAGATCGAGGAGCGTGACCCTGATGAGGTACGGAAGATGTGGGGCGTGGATGAAAAGGGGAACGCCATGCGGATCCTCATCTCGGAGGAGAAGGCGAACGTGAGGAACCCAGCTTTTGACGTGACTCCCTCCAAGTACGTCACGGCATTCATAACCGAGGAAGGAATACTGGAGCCCCCGTTCAAAGAGAGCATCAGAAGGGCCTTTGCGTAGGTGAGACTAGAAGAGCTTTAAATTACCCGGACGTTCAGAAAGTGAGATCAGATGCCCGTCACAGTCCTCTTCAATCCCATCAACAGGCAGGTTGAGGTCCAACGTGGGGAGAACCTGCTAGATGTAATGCGGGATGCGGGCATCAGGATCGAGAGCCTCTGCGGCGGGAAGGGGATGTGCGGGAAGTGCAAGGTCATCCTCGAGAGCGGAGACATCAAAAAGGTCTCAAGGACACCAGACAAGTTCCTCTCCCAAGCGGAGCTGGACCAGGGCTACTACCTCGCCTGCATGGTCAGGGTCCAAGGCGGCTGCACGTTCACCATCCCGACGGAGAGCAGGATCGACAGCCCGAAGATACTCCTCACCGCCGAAGTCGACCTAGGTGAGATCGATCCGAGCGCTGCTAGATATCTGCTTGAGGCCTCGCCCTTCGTGGACAGCCCCCTCCTAGTATCCCACCGGAGGATCACCCTCAAAGGCTACAGAGGGCTGCAGCCCAGAGTAGGCGACGACGTCTACAGCAAGGTCCAGATGCTGGGAGAGCGGGAGCCTCTCACCGCCACGGTCACACGGACGAACGAGTTCCCCGAGATCATCGATGTCGTCCCGGGAGACTTGACTCTCTCAAACTACGGCCTGGCGATAGACATCGGCACGACCACCATCGTCGGCTTCCTAGCCAACCTCACTACAGGAAAGATCCTAAGCCGAGCATCCGAGATGAACCGACAGATCACCTATGGCGAGGAGCTCGTGACCCGCATATCGTTCGCCCGGAAACCCGAGGGGCTGAAGGTGCTCCAGAAGAGCGTCGTGGAGACAATCAACGACGTGATCCGGAAACTAACCTCGGAAGCAGATGTGAACCCAGAGGATATCTCCGATATCTGCGCGGGAGGCAACACCGTCATGAACCACATGTTCACGGGGCTTGACCCTGCGTATCTGGAGCTTGCCAACGTCGAGGTCTCACGCGACCCCATTATCCGGAAGGCCAAGGACCTCGGACTCCACACCAATCCCGAGGCGTACGCATACTGCGTACCTAATGTAAACCGATTCTTGGGGGGGGACGCCGTGGGAGACGTCCTTGTCTCGAACATGCACAGATCCGACGAGATCAGCCTCATGGTGGACCTCGGAACAAACGGCGAGGTCGTCTTCGGCAACAGCGACTGGCTCTTCTCGAGCTCATGCGCCTCAGGGCCCGCCTTCGAGGGTGAAGGCGTCCGACACGGCATGAGGGGCGCTCAAGGCGGGATAGATCACGTCAAGATCGACCCAGATACGTGCAGGGCAGAGTATTCGGTGATTGAGAACACGCGGCCCAAGGGGATCTGCGGCTCAGGGTTGATAGATCTAGCCGCCGAGATGTTCAAGGTGGGCATCATCGACTTCGTGGGGAAGCTGGTGCCAAGGCGTTCACAGATGATAAGGGAGGGGAAGTGGGGGCTTGAATACCTCGTTGTCCCAGCGGATGAGACGGCGATAGGGCAGGACGTAGTCATAACACAGGCCGACCTGGACTATGTCATCGACTCCAAGGCCGCGGCATGCGGCGCCATAACCGTCCTCATGCACAAGCTGAAGATCGGGATAGGGGACGTCAGGCACCTCTACCTGGCGGGGGCGTTCGGCACGTACACCGATCTCGATAACGCCATGAAGCTCGGGATATTCCCGGAGTTCCCCAACGTGGAGATACATCCCATCGGCAACGGTTCTCTGGCGGGGGCGTATTCGACGCTGATGTCCATGGAGAAGAGAAAGGAGGCTAAAGAGATCGCTGAGAAGATGGTCTACGTGGACCTCCTCGTGGACTCCGAGTTCATAGAGGAGTACTCAAAGGCCCTCTACATTCCCGGGGCTAAGGAGTACTTCCCGAGCCATGAATGACGCTCATCGGATGTAGAAGCCAGTCCCAGTCTCCCGGGGGACCTGACCTAGCTGTGCTAGCTCCTTCAGGGACTCGATCATGAGGGGCTGAATCCTCGCAACATCCGTCAGCGACAGGATGCCTAGCAGCTCCGAGTCAGCGCTGTCGCCGCTCATCACGGGGAGCTTCTTGATCTTCTTCATCACCATCGTCTGAACTGCGTCCTCCAGCGGAGTGGTCGGCTGAACGACGATGACGGGGCACGTCATGATCTCCTTGACGTAGACCTTCTCGGCGTCACGACCCTTCGCGACCACGCGGGTCATGATATCCTTCTCCGTCAGGATGCCCTTCATCTTCCCATCTTCTAGAACGATGACGCTGCTGATCCCGTAAAGGCTCATTACTCGCGCGGCGTACTTCACGGAGAACCCCGCCTCAATGGTAACGACGTCCCTAGCCATGATATCCTCGACTACAAGCGACAAACCTATCCACCGATCCCAGAGAAACGACGCCAGAGCGTATGAAAGGCTTTATGGTAAACAAAACTAGATGAATGGGATATTATATCGATACACCAACTCATAGTAAGGGCGAATTAAAAGAAAGAACAATGCGGAAACCGCATCTACTGGGTAGGGGGAGGGGGGGGTCATGCATCTACGTCTGAATAACCCGCTGACCAACGAAAGGAACGCAGGAAACGCTCCAATCCGATCCCGTTCAGGGCAAAAAGACCGTGAATAACAGCCAAATACTATA
>JAUVYU010000165.1 GCA_030602935.1 Candidatus Bathyarchaeota archaeon
CTCCTCCATGAATTTTGCCTTCTGGCAGCTGGGACATAGATCCGGGGCGTGTCCCATCCCCTCCTCGCCGCAGTTGCTGCACGTCCACCTGTCGTGGGCCTTCTGGCAGGGGAGGTCGAAGTGATCGGCGTCGATGTCGAAGACCAGATCAGCTCCCAGCCAGCCCTTGTACTCCATGTTGGCCCTGGGGTCCTCATCGTAGGCCGCGGAGAAGTAGGTGTGGGCCGGGGCGTACTCCCTCATGTAGCCCCTGAGCTGCAGCGTGTCCTCGAAGCCAATATGGCGGAACATTGATCTCCCGCCGAAGCTGAGGAAACCGAACTCCCTCTGCCTCATCTCGGTGGGGGGCTCAACCCTGCTGGCGCCTGAGGCGTAGTAGGCTCTGAAGTTGTCTGCGATGTACCCCTCGCTGCCCCAGTCCTGATCGGCCATCGGCTTTCCACTGAATAGGTTGAGCGTTCCCTTAAAAACTGGTATCGACGTCTTCCCCGTCGTCCCCGCGGGGCCTGAAGCCGTTGTGGGGGCATTTGCCGCAGAGGTTCGGGTTGTATTTGACGAGGTTGTCGTAGTACCTGCAGTGGTGCAGTCCGCGTTTAGGCGTCCTCGATCCGTCGTCCGTCGTGGTCACATCCCCTGGGTTTAGTTGGCTCCAGTTATCTGATTCACTCTGATATTTGAGGATTGACATCCTCCTGCCTCTCCTCCTCCTGCCTCTGGAACATCCAGATCTTCCTCCGGTAGTAGCTCAGGGGGTGCTTAATCCGGCCGCAGATCCTGTCAGGGTTGACGCAGACCCCGTGGGTGCGGAGGGTCGAGCAGGTGGGCGGCGTGTACCTCGTCCGGCTGCCCCTGAGGCCCGCTATGTGCTCTATCTGATAGCGGGTGAACTCCTCGTCGAAGTCGGTCACGGAGACGAAGACCTTCACTATGTCGTCTATCTCCATCCCGACGTTTATCAGGAAGGAGGTGAGGGCGAACCTCTCCATGTGGCCCAGCCTCTTCCCGGCTATGAGCCCCTCGAAGGCTGTGCTGATGCAGGGCGGGAGGGCCTCCATGACCACCTCCGACGGCATGTCCTCGCCCGTGATGCTGGCCCTGTTCTCGCTCAGCACCTTCGCCAGCCGGTTCGTCCTCTCCCTGAGGGGCTCCGGGAGGTTGATCTTGGCGGGGATCGAGACGAAGCTGAAGATCCTCCTCTGGATCTCCTCCTTGAGGAGTCGGATTGCCTCGGGCTGGGTGAGGAGGACGTAGCCGTCCTTCATCATCCGGTTCACGAGCTTCCACTTAGGCTCCCGGAAGACAGCGGCGTTCCTCAGATAGTCGCCGAAGTGGAGCCCGAAGTTGTAGATGCGCCCGTCCAGGCTCTCGGAGACCAAGTTTAGGGTCCACTCGAACTCGGTCCTAGCCATCTTGGCTACCCGGACCTCCCTCTCCTCCCTGAGGATCTCCTCCGCCCTGAGGGCCTCGGAGAGGGCGTACCTCCTGCTGAGGAAGTCCTCGCCCAGGACGGTGACGAACATGTTGGCGACGGCGTAGGAGAGGAGTTCGGTAGGAGGGTCCTCAAGGCGTGAGTCGGTCTTCCCTGTCAGGATGGCCTGGGAGACCCTGTCCTCGGCCCGGTCAAGGACTTTCCCGTAGGAGGGGTCCAACAGGTCGTCGAGGGTGACGTCCAGCACCTCTACTAGGCCGACGGCATCCTTGAGGAATGGGTACTTGGCGGCCTCCCTCTCCGATATCATAAGGTGCTTGTCCCAATTCAATTGCTTCGTAGTGAAATATTATGCTTTACTTATCGTGAAATGGGTGAGAATAGATGAAAAAGGGTTGTGTAGTAGGTCTAGACGCCGATCATGGGGGCGAGGTAGTAGATGAGGCGTCCCTGGGGGAGCTCGAAGTCCATCTTGATGGGCATGTCGGTTGAGAGCTCAAGGGTGGCGACCTCGCTGGAGGCCTGGACGGCGTTGACTATGTCGTTGAGGTAGCTGAGGGTGAAGTTGGCGTTGGAGTCCTCCTCGGCCTTCAGCTCCAGAAGCTCGTCGGAGGCCTTCTCCCACTCGCTGAGGGCGCTCCCCATGTCCCCGGTGGCGCTTATCTTGAAGACGTCGCCGGAGATCTCCAGCTTGACGTGTTCGCTGACCAGGCTGGCGTCCCTCATGGCCCTGCGGAGGCTACTTGTGAGTATCCTGGTGGAGGCCTTGAAGAATATCTTGGGCTGGGGGACATCCTCGTCCAGGGGCTCCAGGATGGGCATCATGAACCTGCGGCTGTGGCCTCCCCGCTTGCAGAGGATGACCAGGCGCGCCTGCTCCTCGTCGAGCTTTATGGTAACGTGCTCGTCCCTGTCGACCCTGTCCAGGAACTTGAGGAACTCGCCGATGTTCACCGTCAGCCGGGGCTCCCCCTCGCAGCTGTACTTGTCGAAGAACTCCCGAGGGAGCTCGAAGTCGACCATGGCGACGTGGCTGGGGTCCATTGCGAGGAGCTTGATCTGGGCCTCGTTCATGTTGAACGTCCCCTCCTCGACGATGACGGAGAGCGCCTTCACGAGGTTGCGGAAGGGCTCGATCTTTGATATCTCCACTTCAAACAAATCTAATCCACCAGTTGATTGCGATGATGCTGGTACCCTATTGATATGAGTGCTAATAAAATTAATCGCTTGACTGCGGTTATCCGTAGTCGCGCCAGGTGTGTCGGCACTTGGTGCAGCGGAAGAACTGGGTGGCGCTCTCGTCGATGCTCCGGGTCTGGACCATCCACCACTCGGCCATCAGGTTCTCGCACTTGGGGCACTTGATCTTGGTCTGCGGGAGCGTCCTCAGCTCCCTCTCCTTCTTGCCGATGACGACGATCTTGTCCTTCTCCTCGGTGTTTCTGATGATCAATATCGGTGCCTCAGACGGCTCCTCGTGGCCACATTTAGGGCAGACCAGAAGCTTCTTCTGGGCATCCAACGTGAGAACCGTGTTACACTCCGAGCAGAACTTCACAGAGAACATCCCCGCTGTTCGATGATAGGCTGATCAATTCCTTTTAAACATTATGTTGTGTTTTTTGTCTAATACTGCTGAAACTATGATTTCAGAGACCCTGAGGGCCTCCGGGGTCCCCCCGGCGGGAGATGCGATCTTCAGCACCTGAGCCGCCGTCTGTCTCCTTAGGCCCACGGAGAGGACCGGTATCTCGGTGTCTCCCTGTATAAATGTAAATTCCTGGATGTGTTCGTCTCCCGGAGCCGTGGGTTCTTCCGTGTTCATGGCCACGACGGGCTTTGACAGGTTGTCCGAGAGTCTGATGGGGTCTATCTTCACTCCGTCATGCAGTAGGGATGTGTCCAGGAGTATCACCCGGATTTGAGGTCTGTGGGGGGACTCGTCTATCATAGCGGCCACCTCCTCGGTGATGTCCGGTCCCGTGGCGGAGGTCCTCATGACTCCGTCCAGGTACAGCCGCCCCCTGTAGACGACGCCCACGGCGTGGATCGCGG
>JAUVYU010000062.1 GCA_030602935.1 Candidatus Bathyarchaeota archaeon
GTCCTCATGAGACGGGCGTTGAACGAGGCGGCGATGAGGGTGGAAGCGGACAGGCTCGCGACGGGCCACACCCTGGACGACATGGCCCAGACGGTCCTTCTCAACGTGCTGCGGGGAGACGTCAACAGCCTCTCCAGGGTCAACCCCGGGGGGAGCGACCTCCCAGGTTTCGTGAGGCGGATAAAGCCCTACTGCGAGGTCCCCGAGAGGGAGTCCGCCCTCTACGCCTACCTGGAGGGCTTCAGGTTCCAGGAGCTCCCCTGCCCCTACGCCGGGGAGGCGATGCGGAACGACGTCAGGGGGTTCCTCAGCAGGATGGAGATTAAGCGACCCGGCACAATGTTCACGGTCTACAGGACCGCCCTGAAACTCGCCCCGGAGAGGGGGAAGACAAAGATGATGGGGACCTGCTCCAGATGCGGGGAGCCCACGACTGGTACAGTCTGCAGGGCATGCCAGCTGATAGACGGTCTAAGAGAGCAAGGACCGGGGAACGCGTGATATAGATTCCACCTAGATGTTAAAGATTCGAAATTCTATAATTATTCATTTTAACACAGTCTCGCTATAATTCTATTATATAACAGAAAACATCATGAAGACCAAGTGTCTGCGATGGGAGATATCCTGATAAAAAATGGCTTCATAGCGACAATAGACAAGGACCGAACAGTCTACAAATCGGGAGACATGTACATCGATGACGGCAAGATCGTCAGCATAGGGAAAGATGTCAAGGCCCCTCGGAGCCCCGAATACACCATGGACGCCAAGAACAAGGTAGTGATGCCCGGATTCGTGAACGTCCACACCCACCTGCAGCAGTACTTCCGCGGAGTCTACGAGCTCATAGGTGACTTCTACAAAGTCAACCTCCCCCTCGAGGGCTACCGCCGACCCGAGGACATGGAGTGGCTGGGACTTGCCTCCTGTGCGGAGTTCATCCACGGCGGCTCCACGACAGCTATGATGATCTATACCTACCCTGACGGCTTCGCGAAGGCCGTGGAGGAGGCGGGGAACAGGATGATCATAGGGGCGGACATCGAGGAGGTCGACCTGAACAGGCTCAAAGAGGGGGTCTACGATTACCTCCCCGAGAAGGGTGAGGCGGCCTATAAGCGGGCTGTTGACCTCCACAGGAATTGGCACGGGAAGGGCCTGATAACCACCATCATGGCCCCCAAGGCCGCAGATCTGGCTGTAACGGAGACCTACTTGAGATGCAAGGAGTACGCGGAGGAGCATGGGCTCAATGTGACGACCCACCTCTCCCAGAGCTGGAGGGAGGTCCAGCAGGTGGAGAGGCTCTACGGGAAGACGCCGCCCCAGCACCTCCACGACCTCGGCATCCTAGACGAGAAGCTCACGGGAGCTCACTGCACCTACGCAACTGAGAGGGACACGCAGATGATAGTGGAGTCGGGGATGGGGATCCTCCACTGCCGCTCTGTCAGGAACCCCCTCACGCGCTGGATGGACCTCGGCATCCCCGTCGGCCTCGGGACCGACGACTACTTCCACGACATGCTCCAGCTCCTCAGGGAGAACATAGCCGGACAGGCAGCCAGGGCGAGAGCCGTCGGAGGCTCACTGGGGATGTTGGCAGGTAACAGGCTGACGAGGAGGCCCAGCTTCTACGAGCTTCTGGAGCTTGCGACGAGGAAGGGCGCGGAGGTCCTGGGCATCGACGAAAAAGTTGGATCCCTAGAGGAGGGGAAGCGCGCGGACCTCATCCTGATCGACATGCTGAACCCGTTCCTGACACCGACCAAGGACCCCCTGACAAGCATCGTCCTCTACGGCACATCCAGCGACATAGACACAGTCATCGTCGACGGCAGAATCCTGAAGCGAGATGGCGCACTGACAACCATCAACACAGCAGAGGCCCTCCTGAGGGGTCAGGAGAGGGTTGAGGAGATCATCGAGAGATTCTTCGAGGAGAACCCCGAGCAGAGGAAGAACTGGCACAAGATGGTTCCCTACATGGAGTGACCTCAGCACTCACTTCACTATAGATTTAAGCGACTTACCCACAGTCGCTGAAAGGTCCAGGAGGGCGTCTCCCAGCTCCGGGAGGATCCACTGATTTATCATAAGCACGAGCAGTGCCACGCCTATCACACCGTACATGAAGCTGATGGGATAATGGTAGGTCTCCACTGTGGGGTTGATGAAAAACCACGAGAACGGCGGGACAGTGAAGCCCGTCAGGAGAACAGTCAGCATTATCCTCGATACGTTGAGCGTGAAGAGGAATATCCCCGAGAACACGAGGCTGTAGATCTTCCTCTGGATGCGTCCCTTCCTCAGGGGGATGACGAGGCTGGACACGACCCCGAAGACGTTCATGGCAGTGCACGCACGGATTATCGTCACGGTCCCCGGACCCGCCTCCCCGACGAGGGTCAGAAAAGCATCTCCACCACTGATACCCCACTCAGAGAGGAAACCCAGAAACGAAAGCGCATTCGAGCACGCTACAGCCGTACTCTGCTCAAGCCATCCCGAGGGGACATACGTGAAGCCCCACGCTATCGCCGCATACCCGATGACATAGAGAGCTACGTCTCTCGCTGACATCGGGTTTGTGCTCTCTCCCTCCATTACTTCCTGATGATGGATCACCGAATTTAAAGGGATACCGCCCCTAACGGCTCTCCACCTGAGGCAGTTTTAATTATGTGAGCGTACCCTTTCTGAACGTTCAACGAAGGGATCAACGTGGGGAAGATACGCGTCGCTATTGCCGGATTGGGGAGCTGTGCCTCG
This sequence comes from Candidatus Bathyarchaeota archaeon, assembly GCA_030602935.1. GTDB lineage: Archaea > Thermoproteota > Bathyarchaeia > TCS64 > TCS64 > BS750m-G28. The sequence goes on from JAUVYU010000062.1 coordinate 2,776, forward strand.
GCCCTCATCCAGGGTGTGGAGTACTACCGTGACCAGCTAGAGGGCGAGATACCCGGCCTCATGCACATAGACTTTGGAGGATACTTCATAAGGGACATCGAGTTCGTGGCAGCCTTCGACGTCAACGACCTGAAGATAGGGAAGGACGTCTCGGAGGCCATCTTCGAGGATCCGAACCTATGCGCAAAGTACGCCGATGTCCCATCGACGGGGGTTAAGGTGCTCCCGGGGCCGATCTCAGACGGCGTGGCGCCCCACATGTACGATGCATTCCACGTGAATAAGGATCTGGAACCGGTGGACGTCGCCGAGGTCCTGAGGGAGAGCGAGGCTGAGATCCTCATCAACTACCTCCCAGTGGGCAGCGCTGAGGGCACCAAGCTCTACGCCCAGGCCTCACTGGACGCCGGCTGCGCCTTCGTAAACTGCATCCCCGAGTTCATCGCGTCGGTTCCGGACGAGGCGGCTAAGTTCACCGATAAAGGCCTGCCAGTCGCAGGAGACGACATCAAGAGCCAGGTCGGCGCAACAATACTCCACAGAGCCATGGTAGAACTCTTCTACGAGAGGGGCGTCCACATCGACTCCACGTACCAATTAAACATCGGGGGCAACACTGACTTCCTCAACATGACGGTCGAGAACAGGCTGCAGACGAAGCGGGTGAGCAAGACCATGGCTGTCACCAGCCTCATCCCCTACGAGGTACCCACGCGCATCGGCCCCTCTGACTACGTCCCCTTCTTGGAGGACCATAAGATCTGCTACATCCGGGTCAACGGCCACGGCTTCGGGAACCTCCCCATAACCCTGGACGCAAAGCTCGTGGTGAATGACTCACCTAACAGCGGCGGCGTCGTCATAGACGTCATCCGGGCCGTGAAGCTGGCCCTCGACAGGGAGATCTCAGGCCCATTGACGAGCATTTCCTCCTACGCTTTCAAGCACCCTCCGACCCAGATCAGCGACGGTATCGCACGGAGATGGGTGGAGGACTTTATCGAGGGCAAGAGGGAACGGTAAACATCCCTATTCTTACCTTATCTGATGTCGTTCGCAAGAGATAATGGGTTTAATTAAAAATATAGTGAGAACTTGAACGTTTTCACATGTCAAGTTCGATGTTGAGCTTCTGCGTCAGCTCCTTGTATCTGTTCCTTATGGTGACCTCGGTGACGTGGGCGCCCTTGGCGATCTCGCCCTGGGTCCTCCTCTCGTCGGTCAGCGTACTAGCAATGTAAGTAGCAGCAGCCGCAATTCCGGCTGGACCCCTACCGCTCGTCAGCCTCATCTCCATGGCCTGTCCAAGGATCTGCATGGCGATGCTCTCGGTCTCACCGGACAGGGTGAGCTGGTTGACGAATTTGGAGATGTAGCTTGTGGGGTCGACGGGGGGAACACGGGTTTCTAGCTTCCGAAGGAGGAAACGGTAGTTTCTGCCCCCCTCCTTCTTTGAGATGTGTGCAGCGGCAGCGACCTCCTCGAGAGTGCGGATGATGTTGCACTGGCGGCACGCCATGTATATGGAAGCGGCTGCTACGCCCTGGATGGACCGGCCACGGATGAGGCGCTTCCGGACGACCTTCCTGTAGATGACGGAGGCAGTCTCAAGGACGTTCTTGGGAAGGTTGAGCTTGTAGGCGACCTTGGTAAGCTCGGAGAGCGCGAAGGCCAGGTTCCTCTCCGTGGCGCCTGAGACCTTGGACCTCCGGTGCCACTTCCTGAGCCTGTAGACCCTCGCCTTCTGGTCCGGCTTAAGCTTCCGGCCGTAGACGTCCCTGTCGTGCCAGTCGATTATCGTCGACAGGCCTTTGTCGTGGATCGTCCACGTCAGGGGCGCTCCGACCCTTGTTCGCTTCTCCCTCTGCTCCTCATCGAAGGCCCTCCATTCGGGCCCATGATCAAAGAGGGTGGACGTGATGACCACGCCGCAGCCCTCGCAGACGAGTTCTCCGGCCTCGTAGTCCCGGATGAGGTCAATGTTGCCGCACTCGGGACACTTGGTGACTTTTTCATTTTTCATCAAGTTACATACCCTTCCTTCTCCTATTCCTAATGTATAGGGCTTTACCGAGAAGCCTCTCGGGAGTCTCTATGCTGGGTTTAATGGCGATAAATGGGTTGGTAGTCGGTCCGAAGACATCGAAAACAATTCCTATCTTCTTCCCCTTGGCGTCTCGTACAGTCTCGCCAATGCTTGCTACACCCAAGGAATCAAGGATCAGGTTGCCGCTGCTTCGAGAGATATGAAGTGCGGTCCCCAACCTTTCTCTTGATTCCATAGAACCCCCTTGATAAACTAAGTATTGGAAAGAAATCCCCCTTATAACTCTTTGTAGGTTTTATTCGGTGACAGGTCATTTCCGGGATCTATTAGACCTGATTCTCTGAGCAGTCTTTTTTAATAGCTCAGATTTCGTCCCTGTCTTGTCCACGAGGATCAGACCTGACCTCAACCAGGGTCTCTTTGGATGTGCGGCTCCGGGTTCCAGCAGGGGGCTGAGGTCAAGGTCTTCAGCAGCCTTGAAGACCTCATCGGACTTCACTCCTCTCAACGCGAGTTTTTTCGGGACACGTCGTCCCTCGGTCCATGAGAACTCTGAGTCGAAGTATGAAGGCCAGAAGACTAGTTTACCCTTCGTCCTCATGCGGATTCCCACCGTCCAGTAGGAGAAACAGTGATGATATAAGATATTCTGTTACTCGCTCAGTCGCTCTCGTAGACGACAGCGTTCAGGACGCCGTGCTGCCCGGGTCGGGATACAATCTTGGCTAGGCCCTTCTCGGTCCTGATGATGACACCCTTGGTGATGAC
>JAUVYU010000100.1 GCA_030602935.1 Candidatus Bathyarchaeota archaeon
GGAAGGGCGTGGTCCACCCCGTCGCCTACGAGCTACTGGGGAAGGGGCGCGAGTTGGCCGACCAGCTGGGGGAGCCCCTCTACGCGGTCCTTATAGGCAGCGACGTCAAGGCGGGGGCCGAGGAGCTCGCGGTCAGGAGCGCGGACAAGGTCTACACGTACGAGGACCCCGCCCTCGAGGACTTCAGGGACGACCCCTACTCCGCCCTCTTGGCTGAGCTGGTCCGCGAAGTGAAGCCCAGCCTCTTCCTCATAGGGGCTACGTCAATAGGCAGGTCCCTGGGGCCGAAGCTGGCCGCGGTCCTGGAGACCGGCCTCACGGCTGACTGCACGGGGCTGGAGATCGATCCCGAGACGAGGCTCCTGCTCCAGACTCGACCCGCCTACGGCGGGAACATCATGGCCACCATCATCTGCCCCAACAGCAGGCCCCAGATGGCCACCGTGAGATACAAGATGATGAAGGAGGCCGAGGTGAACCAAGACAGGAAGGGCGAGATCGTGGCGAAGCCCGTCGACATGGAGGCGCTCCCGGACAGGGTCAAGATACTCGACTACCAGCCCTCCCCGGAGCAGATGAACATCATCGACGCCGAGATCGTGGTCTCGGGAGGGAAAGGCCTCGGGGAGCCCAGCGGCTTCGCCGTGATCGAGGAGCTGGCCCAGGCCCTAGGAGGAGCGGTGGGCGCGAGCAGGCCCACCGTCGACGAGGGATGGAAGGAGTACCGCCACCAAGTAGGATTGAGCGGTCGAACCGTGAGGCCCAAGCTCTACATGGCCTGCGGCATCTCCGGGGCGGTTCAGCACCTCGCCGGGATGAAGACCTCCGACGTCATCATCGCCATCAACAAGGACAGGGAGGCCCCCATCTTCAGCGTCTCCACGCTGGGAGCCGTCGGGGACCTCTACGAGGTCATACCCATATTGGCAGAGAAGGTAAGGAAGCATAAGGGCGATGTCTGAGTATGGCCGATTGACGCAGGAGCTCCGCGGGAAGCTCGAGGAGATCGTCGGGGTTAAACATGTCTCCGACTCCAGGGAGGACCTCGAGAAGCACGGGGTGGACGAGAGCCTGGAGCCTTTGCATCCTCCGGAGGTCGTTGTGAGCCCCGGGAGCACCGATGAGGTCTCCGCCGTCATGAGGCTCGCATATTCTGAGAGGATACCGGTCACCCCCCAGGGCTCGAGGACGGGGCTCAGCGGGGGCTCCCATCCAGTCTTCGGGGGGATAGCACTGAACCTGGAGCGGATGAACAGCATCCTGGAGATCGACGAGGAGAACCTGATGGCCGTCGTGGAGCCCGGGGTCCTCATCGTGGACCTCCACGCTGAGACCGAGAAGCTCGGCCTCCTCTACCCCCCGGACCCGGGTCAGGAGTCGGGGAGCCTCGGAGGGAACATCTCAACGAACGCAGGCGGGGTCCGGGGTATGAAGTACGGGGTGACCCGTGACTTCGTCCACGGCCTCGAGGCCGTTCTGCCTAGCGGAGAGGTGATAACCATGGGCGGGAAGACTGTGAAGAACTCCACCGCGTACAGCCTCCTTGACCTCCTCATCGGCTCCGAGGGGACCCTGGCCGTTGTCACCAAGGCCACCCTCAGGCTGGTCCCCAAGCCAAGGCACACAGCCCTCGTCTTCGTCCCGTTCGACTCCACGAGGGACGCAGCCAACACGGTCTCCGAGATCGTGAGGAGGAAGGTCGTCCCATACGCCCTCGAGTACATGCCACGCCACGCCGTGGAGACCGCCCAGCGGTACCTGGAGAGGAAGCTCCCCGACGACAGCCACCCCGCCTACCTCCTCATTGCCGTGGAGGGGAACACGGTGGACGAGGTCGAAGCCCAGCTTGAGGTCGTGGGCGAGGTCTGCCTGGAGATGGGCGCGGAGGACGCCTACGTGGCCGACACGGCCGCGAAGCAGGAGCAGCTCTGGGAGGGGCGGAAGTGCCTCTTCGACGCCTACAAGGCCTTCTGGGAGATAGACGAGGTGGACGCCTGCGTCCCCCGGAAGCACATCCCGGACTACATCGAGGGGGCCGAGGCTGCGGCGGAGCGCCACGGAGTGATCATCTCCAATGTCGGCCACGCCGGCGACGGGAACGTCCACAGCATCATCGCTCAAGGCGAGCTGGACGAGGAGACGTGGAAGGAGATCCTGGATGTGGTCATCGGGGAGCTCATCGACCTCGCGCTGAGCCTCGGCGGAACCATCTCCGGGGAGCACGGCCTAGGGCTGGCGAAGAAGAGGTACCTGCCCAGGCAGGTGGAGGAGGCCCAGATCGAGCTCATGAGGGGCATCAAGAGGGTCTTCGACCCCCAAAACATTCTCAACCCGGGGAAGGTCTTCGACCTCACATAGCTATTATGATCTGATGATCCCTCTCACCACTCAATAATGGACGATTTTATTGTAGATATTTATCTACAGAATAAATGAAATATTATGTTACGTATACTTTTTATCGCTCATAAAAGATATCCTACAGTGCCAACGATATCGATGATCCTGTGCCTGATTCAAGAGATGAGGGCGTGCTGCTCTCAGACTATATGATGAATGGGATTATTGATGTGAAAACAATGAAAAATAAAAATGGTCATGGTATGTTGGTGCTTCTGCTTAGCGTAGTGTTAGTGGCGGTTCTAGCATTTCAATCAAATTATTTAGCCCTGCAGAATACTGAAAGCCCGGTTGACTCTAACATCTCTGAGCCTCAGCAATCGCCAGAGGTACATGAGGAATCATCAACCGAGGAAGTAAACATTGAGGCACTGAGCCCGTTTGGAGGCTTGTCACAATATGATCTTGTACTGGATTATAAACTTCTAGAGCGGCAAATAAACCCCTCAAGTCTAAGTATTAAACCCATATCTCTCGCAAATGAGACGGCTAAAGATATTGGTATCAATGTATTCCAGATGCCTGAAGTGGCTGTCATTAAGAAGATGCCGTGGGATGGGCTTTTGTTAAAGCAAGATAACAAGAAGCTTACCTTCTTCGGCCTTAACAGGATATACTACACCGAGGTAGACCTCAAAACCGTAGTTGAGTCATGGGACGAGGAGGAGGTGCTTCAAATCGCTGAGGAATTTCTAAGAAACTTGAGTGTCTATTGGCAGTATGAATCAGAGGTTACGTATCAACTCAATTCAATACACCCCTCGTGGAATACTACCAAAATAGACCCTGTAACAAAAACGGAAACCGAGATAACTAGAGCTATAGGTGTATCCTACAGACTCTACGTAGATGGTATTGAACTGGTAGGCCCCGGAGCAGATTTTAGTATCTGGGTTGCAGACGACAGGGTGATAGATGTAGAACTTCATAGACCCTCAATCGCTGTCAGCGAAGAAATGACGAATATCAAATCTCAGGAAGAAGCTCTTGAATATTTTATTCAAGGAAAAAGCGATGCAGCGAGTATCGGTTTCCAAGTGTTATATCCAATCATACCCCGTGAAGGAACTTGTACAATCTCCAGCGTGAAACTTGTCTACTACATCGGCTTCTCAAAAGAACCGCAATTAACAATTCCTCTATTATATGAGATTAGAGGAACCCTCTCGTATAATGATCCCATCGACGCTGAAGCTAAAACCTTTGAATTCGTCGATTATCAATTTGCTATTAAGGACAGATAGTTCTAAGAAGTCTATTGAGCCCACGTGAAGCTTATTAGCGGAGATGGACCATTTCCCGTCGGTCGAATTGAAGCGCTACAACGTTGAGGGCTCATGGCCGGCCCTTGTTACCCCATTCACGGACGATGACCGCGTGGACTACGACGTGCTCCGTAACTTGGTAGATTTCCACGTGGAGAATGAAAGCAACGGCCTCCTCCTGCTAGGCTCCACAGCCGAGGGATTCCTGCTAACCAAGGATGAGAAGACGAAGATCATCGACACGGTAATCGAAGCCGCAAGCGGGAGGATTCCCGTCATGTGCGGGATCTCCGCCGTCTCCACGAGGGATACCCTTGAGAACGCACGGTACGCCAAGGATGTTGGCGCCGACTGCGCGCTCCTCGTCCAACCCGCCTACATCAAGCCCACCCAGGAGGCCCTCTACCTGTACTACAAGGAGGTCGCCGACGCCGTCGACCTGCCCCTCGTCATCTACAACAACCCTGAGAGGGCGGGAGTCAACATCGAGGCGGAGACCATCACAAGGCTCGCCAGGCACGAGAACATCGTCGCCCTCAAGGAGGCAGGGCCGAACCCATACGGGCTGCTCAGGGTCGTCGAGCTGACCCGTGGCGAGTTCAACGTCCTCTGCTGCGACTGCCCCTTCTACGCCCTGGTCCTCCCCGTGATGGCCTCAGGGGGGAAGGGCACAAGCAACGTCTCGGGGTCGGTCACCCCCAGGGAGTTCGCCTCCATGTCCAAGCCGTGGGAGAGCTACGAGGACGCCCTCAGGACGAGGGAGATCTACTTCAGATTCTTCCCCCTGATGAGGATGATGTACGCGG
>JAUVYU010000067.1 GCA_030602935.1 Candidatus Bathyarchaeota archaeon
GGCTGCGGACACGCCGTCCTCGCCCGGCTGGCGTTCAAGGTCTTCGGGTGGAAGACCATATTCACGCTGGTGCCGGGGTGCATCTGGATCACGCTGTCGAGGAACATCCCTCTCTTCAGCACGGGGACCATCTTCGAGGGCGGGGGGGCCCTAGTCTCGGGTATAGCCAACGGCCTCGCAGCCAGGGGGATAGAGGACTTGAACGTCGTCGCTTTCTACGGGGATGGCGGGACCGCTGACATCGGCCTCCAGGGGCTCTCGGCCGCTGCTGAGCGAAATGAGAACGTCTTCTGGATCTGCGCCGATAATCAGGCTTACATGAACACCGGCGGCCAGAGGAGCGGGGCGACCCCCAAATACGCCCAGACCACGACGACGCCGGCATCAGATATTCGGCGGGGGAAGAGGACTAAGAGGAAGAACCTGCCCTTCATCGTGGCAGCCCATGACGTGGCCTACGTGGGGACGGCGAGCATCGCCTATCCCAGCGACCTGGTGGGGAAGATAGAGTACGCGAAGGGGCTGAAGGGGTTCAAGTTCCTCCACGTCCAGTCGCCCTGCCCCACGGGCTGGGGGTTCAACCCCCGTGACACGATCAAGGTGGCGAGGCTGACTGTGCAGAGCGGGATCTGGCCCCTCTTCGAGATCACCGATGGCAACAACTTCAGGTTGACGTACAAGCCGAGGGAGCTGAAGCCTGTGGGTGAGGCCCTGGGGCTGCAGAGGCGGTTCAGGCATCTGACGGACGTCGAGTCTCAGGAGATCCAGTCCCAGGTGAACGGGCAGTGGAAGCAGCTCCTGGAGGTCGATGGGAAGAGGCTTCCATTCTAATTCCCCTTTTTCATTTTCAAGCGGTTGTCGAATAGGTTTTAAGTCGTTCGGATCGTGTTATTGGGTGGGCGGGGGTTCCCGAGTGGTCAAAGGGGCGGGACTCAAGATCCTGTAGCTCAGGCTTCCGAGGGTTCGAATCCCTCCCTCCGCACTTTTTCCCCATCAGATGCAGACTTATTGGCGCTCTGGTACCAAATTAGATAAACCTACCACAGAAAGCGTAGTATGAATGAAAAATTAGGGTAACATTCAGACCATATCCACATGACACATGCGAAAAATCTAAACATGCAGAGGGGGGGGTCATGCATCGGAGCCTGAAAAAACCTCCCCACAACCAAAGGAACCGGAAAACACCCCCGACACGATCTCATTCATACCAAAAGGGGCACTTATTCATGCCAAAAACCGCTATCCTAAGCCAGCCGTTCAGAAAACGCCATCGTATGCTATCTCTCATACCAAAAAGGGGCTCCCGAGCGGCAAAAGGGGGAGGACACAAGATCCTGTAGCTCAGGCTTCCGAGGGTTCGAATCCCTCCCCCCGCACGTTTTTACTAGTAAAACATATTATTCTCCAATCATGACGTCGACGCGCGCGCGTGCTGTGGAAGCCCGTGCCTCGCAAGGATTTCCTTGAAGACCTGGTCTAGGCGTTCCTCGGCGTCAAGTGGTAGAGGCTTTGGGACATGATCCGTCAGCAGTTTGTCAACCATCTCCTTAGCTCGGTCGACGCTGTTCTTCGAGCCGCTCTTCCTCCAGGAGTCGGGAGTCAGCCTGCTGAAGACACCCGATGGCATGAACTGCTCCTTCATCAGGTTCTCCCGTGTGTGCTTCTCTGCTAGGAAGTGGCCGCCGGGACCGACCTTTGCTATGATGTCTGTGGCCAGTGCTGAGCCCTCTAGGGAAACGCCATCAACGAGTCTGTAAGCCATGCCGCAGATCTCGTTGTCGATGACTAGCTTCTCCAGAGACTGGCAGTTCTCGGTGGCGAGCATCCCCGGACCTGAGACGATGTTGACACGGGTTAGAGCTGCGAGGAAGATGCCCAGCCCCGACTCGAAGCCGCTCTGGGCGTCCACCACTTTCGAGTCGCTCAGTCCTAGGTAGGCGTGGGTGGGTACTCCATAGTTCTTCCCGATCTCGACGGCGGCGCAGGCCGCGATCACCGACTCGACAGCTCCACCGCGGGTCGTGCAGTATCTCATGTCGAAGGCAACGGGGGAGCCTCCGTATATGATGGGGGCTCCAGACTCCACCGTTTGCGATATTACGACGCCGCTGAGGAATTCGGCGTTGGACTGGACGAGGGTTCCGGCGATGGAGACGGGGCTGGTGGCTCCCATCTGTGGCGCTGATATGATCTCGGCTGGGATGCCGTACTTGGCGCAGTCGATGAGGTTCTGGCAGGTGACATCGCTCCACATGAGGGGCGACGATGGGCAGACGTCGAAGATGGCCCTCGGCGCATTGGCAAGCTCCTCTGGGCCGCCGACGACGGCCTCCAGCATCCTCTTCATGTCTATGAGCCCCCCCTTGGTGAAGGCCCCTGTCACAATCGGCTTCGACGAGTTCTTCAGGATGATGTAGAGCCTGTAAAGGTCTGAAATGGCATCTGAAACATCGGCGGGGACGATGGCTGTGCTCTGAGCGTGGACATACTCCAACGCGTCGACCAGCCTGACCAGCTGGACGAGGTCTCGAGTCAGAGCCCTCCGCATCTCCCCTGTATCCCTGTCGATGAAGTAGATGACCGCCGACCCCGGATTGTAGATGACATTGTCGCCACCAATTTTTAGGTTGCCATCGCCATCACGCATGTGAAGACCTATCGATGAGGGCGCCTTCTTCAGGCACTCCTCCACTAGGCTCGGCGGAATGTGAACTACCTGGGCTTCGACCCTACAGCCAGCCCCCTCCAGAAGCTCAACCGCGTTGGGATTCTTCACCAATACTCCTGTACCCTCAAGTACTTCGAGGGAAGCCGCGTGGATGGCCTCTATATCGTTCCGGGATAGGAAACTGATCCTAGGCATCAACACGAGCCTCCTGCGAGCGCGAGAGACAGTCATCAATCTCCCTGATTTCATCAATATTGCGTAAAAGTTTAAGACTGCAGAATAAAGAATCCTTTTTTATCTTCATTAATTCTCACTTAATATCCATCAAGTCTTTACAGAATTTAATGACTTGCTGTACTCGATTTCTTAGATGTATTTCAGGATTAATCAAAATGGTATCAGGTAGTTCCTTAATTCTCCCGAATACGAACTTCCAAGGTATTTCATCGCGCGCGCATAACCAGTGCCCATTTAAACAGAATCACGGTCTGATTGATTCAGGAGATTATATAATGAAAATAGCCGTGATAGGAGCGGGCCTCATGGGCCCAGCCATCACGAAGGATTGCCTCGAGGATCAGGGAGTAGAGGAGGTTCTCTTAGTCGACATCGATGCCGAGAGGTTGCGCCATGTGGCGGAGGAGCTGGGGAACCCAACCAAGCTCAAGACCATAATCCAAGACGTTACAGACCGTGAGGGGCTGGCCCAAGTCTTGGAGGGTTACGACGCCGTAGGCGTTGCGCTCCTCGAACCCCTTAACACCCACACGATCTGGGGGGCTATCGACGCCGGTGTGGGAGTCGTCGATTTGAGCGAGCCCAGTGATGAGAATGTTGAGGCGATAGATGAGGCGGCCAAGAAAGCAGGCGTCGCCATCATCCCAGGCTGCGGCGTGGAGCCCGGGCTCACTGACCTCCTGGCGGCCCAGGGGATGGACATGCTTGATAGCGTCGAGGCTGTGGATATCTGGTGCGGTGGGATACCCGGAGACCCCAAGCCCCCGCTGGATTACAAGATTGTCTTCGGCGGACCTTACCTCCCTCTCTGGCCAGGGAAAGTGAAGGTCATCGAGAACGGCGAGGTACGTTACAGGGATCGTTACTCTCTGGGCGATCCCCCTCGCTTCGATGGCATAGACAGGCCCTTGGAGTGCTTCTACGACGGGTTCCCGGAGACCCTTCACCTCGTCGAGAAGTTCGAAGGGGTGCAGAGGTGCACGGAGATGACTGTTAGGTACGAGGGCTACTGCGAGAAGGTCAATTTTTTGGACGAGTGTGGCCTCTTGAGCAGGGAGCCCATCGAGTTCCGGGGAAGGGAGATCGTCCCCTTCGCAGCGTTCAGCAAGATCATTCACCCCAAGGTCCGCCTCGAGGAGGATGAGAGGGACATCACAGTCCTCAGGGTCAAGGTGAAGGGCGAGAAGGATGGCCGGGAGATCCTCTACACCTATGACATGGTGGACCGCTACGACAACGAGGAGAGGGTTACCTCGATGGCTAAGACAACCAGCTATACGGCGGCCATCATCGCCAGAATGATGGCAAAGGGCGAGATCGATTTGACGGGATACGTGGAGCCGGTCAGGGCCATCCGGGGAGAGAAGATGGATGAGCTGCTCGCGGCCCTTGACGCCCGGAGCGTGAAGATCACCAAGACGGTGACACACGCCTAGGAAGTTACCTCCCCGTTTTTTCATTTATCCAGGAAAGAGGTTAGTCCCTTACCTTCTCGACGAAATCCTCTCGGACGGGATGGAAAATGTCCAGCATCACAAAGGGCTCGTCGCGCGCGCAGTTCTAACGCTTATCTGCCTCTTCCCGCCTGCTCTGACGCCTCGAGTCCTCCTCCGGCCTGATGAGCTCCTCCACGTACTCGTAGAGCCTGCTGTAGATGTGGGCGTTCTTGGAGTGGAAGACGAGCTTCCCGGTAGTGTACTCGGTCCCCGCGCGGGCGTTTATCTCGTTCACCAGCGCCTCGTTGAAGATCTGGATGCCCGCGATGTTGGCGGGGAGGCCGGCGTAGGCGTCCCAGCTCCTGAAGTAGCAGGTGAGGTGGATCTGGTCCCTGTAGAGCTCGGTGTCCATCACGGTGAGGCAGGGGGGCTCGTGCCTCATGCCGTCTATGGTCTTGAGGATGTCAGGGGGCTGCCTGATGACCATGGTGAGCTGGCGGTCGTTGGGCTCCTCCACGTAGCGCTTGATGACCTCCTCCACCTGGTCCACGGGCTCCCTCAGCCTGCTGGCGTAGGTGTATGTCTCCCCCTCCGCCTTCTCCCCGGCCCAGAGATACTGGAGGGCGTACGAGAGGACGTACTTCATGTCGCATGGGGCCTTCTCGGCGACGAGGGGGCGGCTCTCAGGGTTGGTGATCTCGATGCTTACGTTGAGCTTCCTGGTCATGGTGACCTCGGAGCCGTAGCCCACCTGGTAGTCGTCCCCGTTCCTCCAGATCTCCTCAAGGGTCCTGAACCAGGCGCCGGGGATGTCGAAGGCCTTCACAGTAGCGTACCTCATCAGCTGTTCCTCCGGGATTCCATCAGTAATATGAGCTCAGCATATTACACACTTACGATCACGGAGGCATCCATCGACAGAAAGAAGCACGGGTGGGGGGACAGGCGCGCGAGGCTCTAGTCGATGACCCCTCTCTCGCGGAGGGTCATGAGCCCCTTCTCGGCCAGCCTGTAGTCGTATCCGTGGACCCGTCCGCGGGTCCTCCGGGTCGTGTAGCCGTCCTGGTGGAGCTTCTGGATGGTCCTCTGGATGCTGTTGTACCTCGCCCCCATCTTCATC
>JAUVYU010000207.1 GCA_030602935.1 Candidatus Bathyarchaeota archaeon
CTCCGTGTCCAGCAGGGGCTTCCTCGTGGAGAAGTAGTGGATCTGGGCTACCCTCAGCTCCTCCCTGGGGAGCCGGTTGATCATGTGGAAGACCGCGTCGTCGTAGTCGCAGAGGACCCCGTCGAGGTCGAAGCCGATTCGCATACATCCAGAGTCTGCAACGGGTTTTATGAGTTCTTCTGTTTTTCAGAGCGGTGAAGCCTCAATTTTATATGAAAAATACGTTCAATTCAGACAAATCGTTTTTAAATTTGGAAGCCATGGATGTCTTCATTCTGAGCTGACATAATTGGACGAAGAGACCGCCAGCCAATCCGAGGAGCCGGGGACCAAGTTTTTGCTTCCATCTCTGGGCTTCGCAAGGTTCGTGCTGGTGCTCCCCGGCATGCTCACAGGGCTCCTCCTCATCGACATCGCCTTCACGTTCGGGACCTCCGTCGGCGTGATGGGGCAGATCAGGACCTCCTCGGCCATGGTGGCTGTGGTCATGTCCCTCCTGATGGCGGGGCTCAGCGTCAGGTTCAAGCACAAGCACCTCCTCATGGCTGGTCTGGCGTTCATCGTGGTCTCCGCCCTGGGCTGCGTGTTGGCCCCGAGCTACACCGCAATACTCGTCCTATTCTCCATCTCCGGCGTGGGCATGGCCATAGTCACCCCCATGTCCCAGTCCCTCCTCGGCGAGTACCTCCCCCTCGATAAGAGAGCCTCCACCATGGGCTGGATGCTCGGCGCCTCCGCTGCCGCCTACCTCATAGGAGCCCCGGTCTTCGCCTACATCTCCGGGATCGGCGGATGGAGATGGGCCTTCCTCGGATTCGTGCTCCCCATGACCGTTCTCAGCCTGATATTCGCCTCCTACGGACTTCCCCGACCGAGGAGCGACGAGGGAGGACGGGGAGGGAGCGTCGTCGAGGCTTTCAGGGCGGTCTTCACCAACACCTCGGCCACGGCCTGCCTCGCGGGGAACCTCATCATACTGTCCACCTGGAGCACCCACCTCTCCTTCTCCTCCTCGCTGCTGAGGCAGAGGTTCCTGGTCTCGACGGGATTCGCGTCCCTCTCCACCATCGTCGGGGCCACATGCTACATAGTGGGGAGCGTCTCAAGCGGAAGGCTCGTGAACAGGTTCGGGCGGAAGAAGCTCGCGGTGCTCCTGACTATCCCCGCCGGGCTCTTCCTGGTGGGGGTCTACAACCTGGAGTACCTGCCATTGGTTCTCGTCTCGAATTGGCTCGGGGCCCTCCTCAACGGAATGCTCTACTCAGCGACCTCCAACCTGACCCTCGAGCAGTTGCCCAGGTTCAGGGGGACGATGATGTCCATCTCTAGCGCCACGGGGAGCCTCGGGTCAGCCATGGGGACAGCGTTCGGCGGATGGCTGCTCGTCACATACCACTACAACCAGCTGGGATGGTTCATGGGGGCATTCAACGTCGTCGCCGTCCTCATCTACTATTTCATTACCAAGGACCCGACTCGGAACAAGTGACAATAGACAATACCGATGTAAGCAGTGACAGATCGTCCCAGCCTAGATCACTAAATCGTGTCTTCCTTCTTCCGTGCGAGGGCACTTCTCAGCTCCTCCTCGGAGAGGTCAATCCTCAGGGTCCCGTTGGCCGCCCTGATCTCCAGGATGACCCCCTCGACCATCCCCATCTCCTCTATCTCACCCAGAAAGCCCTCGAAGATGACGGCATCCCGGGGGTCATCCGAGACCGACACCCGCCTGACGTACTCCTTTGACTTCAGCTCCACCGAGAAACCGTGTTCCTTAGCCCTCGCCACGTAGACCACTCACGTTCCAGAACCTTTAGGATTCAACATAAAGGCTCCGCAAGAACGATACGGGGACATTAACATCGTTGATGAGAGGGCAGCACCGGGAATCAGAGAACCAGGTCCCGGTGAGAAGATTTTTATTCCCTCGACAGGGAGTGAGGGAAGTAAGGTGACAAATAGATGAGCGTTGTATGCCCGAATCTTACGTTTAACCTCCAGGGATGCCCATGCACAGCTGATTGCACCCGTAAGGGGACATGCTGCGACTGCGTCAGGAACCACAGGGAGAACGGAAACTTCCCAGCCTGCCTGAGGCCTCCAAAAACAGATTAAGGCCGCGGCCACCGAGCCAATAATCTTACCTGGACCCGAAGGATTCTACTTTTTACCACGCATTGAATCAGCGGTAGACCGTTCATAATTATAAAAAGGGGAAGGAGCGCCTAGTGATGACCTGTGGTCACCAGTTGATCCTGCCGTCCTTGACGCTGTGCATGCCCGCGTTGAAGACGTGCACAATCTTCTCCTCATCCTGGAGAACCGCTATATCCTCAAGGGGGTCGCCGTCGACGACGATCATGTCCGCTATCTTCCCCGCCTCTACGGTCCCAACATCCTTGAGTCCACAGGCCTCCGCGGCCGTCTTCGTCGCCGAGACAAGGGTCTCCATCGGGGTGAGCCCGCCCTCCCTGACGTAGATGTAGATCTCCCAAGCGAGGGGGGACAGATCCCACCGCATGAAGTCAGTTCCAGCCGCTATCTTCACGCCCGCCTCGTGGGCCATCCGCAGCGACCTCCGGATCGCGTCGGCCGCACCCAGGACCCTCTCTGTCGTCTCCTCGTCAAGCTCACCGGCTTTCGCCTTCTCGTAGTCGCTGTAGACCGGGTGGAACCGGGGGCCCATGGTCGGGACGAAGTAGGTACCCCTCTCCACCATCATCTTGACCATGTCGGGCTGCTCGTAGAGCCAGGTGCCGTGCTCAAGGGTGTCCACTCCCCCCTCTACCGCCGCCCTCAGCCCGGGCCCCCCGTGGGCGTGGGCCGAGACCATCACGCCCTTCCAGTGGGCCTCCTCCACGGCGACCTGTATCTCCTCCAGGGACATACCCTGCACCTTGGGGCCGTCGAGGCCGCCACCGCCCCCACCGGTCGGCCCCAGGAGCTTCACCACGTCGACGTTCTCTAGGAGGCACTCCCGGACCTGCCTCCTAA
>JAUVYU010000156.1 GCA_030602935.1 Candidatus Bathyarchaeota archaeon
TCGACTCTTTAATAAGGCGAGGACAATCCCTGAGTGACTCAGTAACGTATATAACGCCTCGGACTGTTATCTGACCGTCAAGAGGAGGAAACCCCATGCCCGATGAGAACCCGTCCCTGGCGAGATTCCGGTTCCAGCGGATGCTGGAGATGTTGGAGTCCAAGGAGGGGCGTGGCACGGAGCTCATCACCGTCTACATCCCCCCCGGGAAGCAGCTCAGCGAGGTAATGAGCGACCTCCGCACCGAGTGGGGCACCGCCGGGAACATAAAGTCCAAGACCACCAAGAAGAACGTCCAGGACGGCCTCACCAAGGTCATGGAGCAGCTCAAGCTCTTCAAGACCATCCCCCCCACAGGCCTCGTCCTCTTCGCGGGCACCATCGCCAGCGAGCAGCACGGCGTCGGGGACATGGAGACCTTCACCATCATCCCCCCGGAGCCCATCGGCATCTACTACTACAGGTGCGAGCACAGGTTCATCCTGGATCCCCTCTTCGAGCTCCTCCGCACCGAGGACAGCTACGGGATCGTCATCATCGACGCCAAGTCCGCCACATTCGCCATGCTCAAGGGGAAGCGGGCCAACATCGTCAAGAACATCACCTCGGGCGTCGAGGGGAAGACCCGGGCGGGGGGCCAGAGCTCCCGGAGGTACGAGCGGATCAGGGACATGCACCTCAACGAGTACTATAAGAGAGTCGGTAAGTACATCACCGAGATCTACCTGGATGTCCCCAACCTGAAGGGGCTCCTCGTAGGGGGCCCGGGCCCCACCAAGGAGGAGTTCCTCAAGGGGGATCACATCCACTACGAGCTCAAGGACAAGATCCTCACCACCGTGGACACCGGCTACACGGGCCACGAGGGGGTCAAGGAGGTGGTGGAGCGCTCCAGGGACTTCCTGAAGAACGTCCGCTTCTACGAGGAGCGTAAGCTCGTCCAGGACTTCCTCTACAACGTCGGCCAGGACACCGGCCTCGCCACATACGGTGAGCGGGAGGTCCTCCAGGCCCTGAGGAGCAACAACGTCCGCACCCTCCTCATCTCCGAGAATGTGAGGCGGGCCATCGTGAGGCTCCAGTGCCGGGACTGCGGCGCCAAGGAGACCCGCATCGTCGACCTCGACGAGCTGGGGGCCTTCGAGGAGAAGTTAGAGGACCTGAAATGCGTCAAGTGCAGCAACGGGAGCTACGAGATATTGGAGAGGGAGGACCTCATAGAGCGCCTCGTGAAGCTGGCCGAGGGCACCGACGCCAAGGTTGAGATGATCTCCCCGGAGACCGAGGAGGGAGTCATGCTGGTAAGGTCCTTCGGGGGCCTCGCGGCGATCCTCAAGTACCGTCAGTTCCGCTAGAGGGAAAAGCGGAATAATTGTATATTACGCGCGCTCAAACAATTTATATTGAAATTAATGAGCTAAAAAAGTGCGTGCAAGGAGGGTTCGTCTCTGACCTGGAGGAATGTCCGCACACGCATAAGAGGAGACCGGTAATGAGTAAAAAAACTCTCGAAATCAAGGTGGCGCTTCAAATCCTGAAACCCGTGAGAACGGTGTTCGAAGCCATCATCGACCCGGAAAAAATGACGAACTACTTCATCTCACAAAGCAGCGGAAGGATGATCGAAGGCGAACAGCTGAGATGGAAGTTCCCAGAGTTTGAGGAGGAGTTCCCTATCCATGTCGGAAAGATAGAGCAGGATAGATACATCTCCTATCACTGGGATATAGACGGAAAAGAGCTTCTGGTAGAGATGACACTTACTCCCACAGAAGGCGACGCGACTGTCGTGACGATCACTGAGAAGAGCATGAAAAATGACGAGGCAGGGATAAAATGGCTGATGGGAAACACAGGGGGGTGGGCTAACTTCCTTGCCTGTCTCAAAGCCTATCTTGAGTATGGAATCAATCTGAGAAAAGGCGCATTTGACTTCATGAAAGAAACTTAACCCGAACAATCCTGCACAGTGCCGGTGATGTGGATGAAAAACACCGCCAAAACTCTATATTTATTCCAGTATTTTAATTGAGGTTAGGAAAGGAGTAAAATAAGATGTTCTAGAGGGAGAACCTCACAGCAGGGTGCCCTTCCACCTCGTACTCTCCCCCATCCCCCTCCAGGACCTCCACGTCCTCCGCCTTGAGGGTCGCCGAGATATCCTCTATGCCCATGGAGACCATCTCCGCCTCCTCCGAGCTACCAGCGTAGATCCTCAGCTCATCCAGCGGCTTGTTGAGGGGTATCCCCAGCCTGTTCTTCTCCTTCCTGACGTCCCTGATCACCGCTATAATCAGGTCCCCCCGCCTCTCCGCCTCCTCGTCGATGAGGGACTCATCAGCCTCAGGCCACCGGCTCAGGTGGATGCTGTCGGAATCCCCGTCGGCGTACATGAAGCTGTAGATCTCCTCCGTGAGGTGGGGTATCGCCGGGGCCAGGAGCTGGAGCATCCTCCGCACGGCGTAGTACAGCGTCTGCTGGGCCGAGGCCTTCTCATCGCCCTCCGAGTAGAGCCTGTGCTTCGCAGCCTCGAGGTAGTGGTCGCAGAAGACGTGCCAGATGAAGTTCCGGGCCGCCTCCACGGCGTTCATGAAGCGGCAAGGCTCATACTCCGCTGTCGCCTCCTTCACCACGCCCTCGAGCTTGCTCAGAATCCATTTATCCAGGAGCCCGGGCTCTACCTTGGTAGATGGGTCGTAGTCCTCGAGCCTCATGGTGGCGAACCTGCAGGCGTTCCAGAGCTTCCTCATGAACCGCCAGCCGTACTCGGCGTCAGCCCACCTGAACGGGATATCCGTGCCGGTGCTCCCACCAGTCGCCGCCCAGAGCCGGGAGGCGTCGGAGCCATACTTCTCAAACACCTCGGGGGTGGCCACGAAGTTCCCCAGGGACTTGCTCATCTTGCGGCCGTCGGTCCCCAGCACCATCCCGTTGATGAGCACCGAGTCATACGCTGTCTCTCCGAAGAGGGCTAGGTGCCTCACCATGAGGTAGTATGCCCAGGTCCTGATGATGTCGTGGCCGGATGGATGTACCGAGGCTGGGAACAGGTTCCTCCAGTCCTCCCTGTCGGGCCACCCCGCGTGGATGGCGCAGGATAGGGAGGAGTCGAACCAGGTGTCCAGCACGTCTGTCTCACCTCGCCACTCGGTGCCCCCGCACTCGCATGTCCCCTCCATCTTGTCCACCCTGGGGTCCACGGGGAGCACCTCTGGCTTGGCGATCCTCACCTTCCCACAGTTCTCGCAGTACCAGACGGGGATGGGTGTCGCGAAGACCCTCTGCCTGCTCAGCACCCAGTCCCAGTCCAAGGATTTTGCCCAGTCGATGAGCCTGTACCTCATCCAGTCGGGGTACCAGTCGATCTCCATAGCCGTCTTCACCACCTCCTCGGTGAGGCTCATGGTCCTCATGAACCACTGGTCGGTGGCCACCACCTCGATGTTCGTGTGGCACCTCCAGCAGACCCCGATCTCCTGCTCCAGGCTCTCCGTCTTCCTCAGGAGCCCCCCCTCATCGAGGTCAATGAGTATGGCATCCCGGGCCTCCTCTACAACCATGCCCTCATACTTCCCGGCGGCAGCCGTCAGGATCCCCTTCCCGTCGATGATCTTAATCACGGGGAGCTTGTACTTGGCCACTGCCAGCACGTCCGCCTTGTCCCCGTATGTGCAGATCATCATCGTCCCCGTGCCGAACTTGG
>JAUVYU010000142.1 GCA_030602935.1 Candidatus Bathyarchaeota archaeon
CGTGCTGACCGGCTACATAAAATGAAGAAATATTGGAAGGATCGTTTTCAGCGTGTCACTAGAATTTCCAACCCCCCATACTGAGAACTCTGGCGTGGTGACCATGTCTACTCCATCCGTGACGTTGTTAGTCATATCTCCTGGGAGGCCGCCTCGGATGTGTAGAACGTGGCGGTGAATTCTGCCCCCATTAGGAGGACATGCAGGATCAGCTCAAGCTCCATCGGGTCAGCGGGCTTCGTGACGTCTGTACAATAGGTTACAGTTGTAGTTCACGAGCTGCGCGTGCGACTCTGTACACAAAACCCCAACGGATGCGGTCAGCCATGATTCTCGGGTGGCTCAATGTGGATCGTCACTGCGACATCGGGGAGCTCCTTCTTCAGGTCCTCCTCTAGGTGATCCGTGAAGTCATGGGCCTCCTTGACCGTCATCTCACCGTCTATGGAGAGGTGAAGCTCGGCGAAGACCTGGGTGCCGCTCCTCCGCGTCTTTATATCGTGGTAATCGACGAAGTTGCTCCTGTGGCGGTCCAGGAGCGCCTCTATCTTCTCCTCGGTCTCGGGGGAGTGGTCGTCCATGAGGACCCTGCTCGACTTCAGTATGATGACTGCTCCCATGCGCATAATTAGAACTGAGACGGCGAGGGCGATAATGGCGTCGGCCTGGATCCAGCCGGTAAGCTGGGAGACGTAGAGACCGCCTGCGACCCCCACGGAGGTCACGACGTCTGAGAAGAGGTGCTTTGCGTCGCCCTCCAGGGCGATGGACCCCGTCTCCCTGGACGTCCTGATCAGGTACCATGAGAGCCCACCGTTTAAGGCCGTGGCGAACAGATTGATGCCCAACGCGGACCCCACCGAGGTGATGGGCACCGGATCGGAGAGGCGCTCAAGGGCCGTGTGTATTATGAATATCGCGGCTGTGATGATCAGCCCCCCCTCCGCGAGGCTCGTGATGTACTCCACCTTCTGGTGGCCGTAGTGGTGTTCATCGTCCGCGGGCCTCCCCGAGACGTAGACCGAGAACAGCATCAGGCAGGAGGCGACGATGTTTATGATGGACTCCAACGCGTCTGAGAGGAGGGCCACAGAGCCCGAGATGTACCACGCCCCGAGCTTGACGGCGAAAATAATGATGCCACCGCCGACCGCAACAAGAGCCGCTCCCCGGTTGTCCATACTCCCCATCACATCTCAAGGCATTTTATTAGGTGTTTCCATGTCCATACTGCCTGCACCCCTATATTATATTTTGAAGGATGCGCCCCCCACCATCCTTGACCGGGGGCTTTGCCCTTGAAGGCGCCCCTCCAAGGCATTTTTTGGGGCTTCCTGAAGGTTACCCTTTTACAGATCTTGTGTGTTGATTGTATATCGTTGGGTTGGTATTATGGAGAAAACGTTAGGCCTCAAGGATATAGAGGGGTTCCAGAAGGCTTTCGACTCTGATCCCAGGAACACCCTGGCCATGAACGCCGTCACGAGGAGCGATATAGCCGACGTGTCACTGAGCAGGGAGGCGACCACCAGGGTCGTGCACACCTACTCCCACCTTATCAAGACCGGCACCGCCTCGGCCCAGGGAGCGACGGGGAGGTGCTGGATCTTCGCCGCCATGAACACGTTCCGCGTCTACGCCATGGAGAAGCTGAACCTCAAGGACTTCGAGCTCTCCCAGTCGTACCTCATGTTCTGGGACAAGGTGGAGAAGGCCAACTACTTCCTGGAGAACGTCATCGAGACCCGGAAGGAGCCCCTGGATGGCAGGTTGGTGATGTGGCTCCTCTCGAATATTATCCCGGACGCCGGGCAGTGGGACATGCTGGTCAACCTCGTGAAGAAGTACGGCGTCGCCCCCAAGACGGCGATGCCCGAGACGAAGAGCAGCATGGCCTCCAGGGGCATGAACGGACGCCTCATCGAGAAGCTCCGGGAGAACGCCAAGGAGCTGCGGGACATGGACGACGGCGGAGCGTCCCTGGAGGAGCTGAGGGCCGCGAAGAAATGCATGATGGAGGAGTTCTACAGGATGGTCTGTATCCACCTCGGGACGCCCCCCATAAAGTTCAGCTGGGAGTGGAGGGACAAGGACAACCAGTTCCACAGGCGCGGAGAGATCACCCCCCAGGAGTTCTACGACGAGTACGTCGGGTTCGACCTGGACTCCATGGTCTGCCTCATCAACGCCCCCACCGTGGACAAGCCCTACAACAGGATGTACACCGTCGAGTACCTGGGGAACGTCGTCGGCGGCCAGCCGGTCCGATACCTCAACGTGGACATCGAGACCATGAAGAAGGCCACCAAGGAGATGATCGTGGACGGCCACCCTGTCTGGTTCGGATGCGACTCCAGCAAGATGGCAAACAGGGAGCTGGGGGTCTACGACCTCGACATCTACGACTACGGCACCGTCTACAACACCAAGTTCGGCCTTGACAAGGCGGGGCGCCTCGACTACCGTCAGAGCAGGATGGTCCACGCCATGGTCCTCGAGGGCGTCGACATCGACGACGAGGGCAACCCCATGAAGTGGCGTGTCGAGAACAGCGGTGGGACCAAGCCCGGGGACAAGGGCTTCTACATGATGACTGATGCCTGGTTCGACGCGTACATGTACGAGGTCATGGTGGACAGGAAGTACCTCTCAGAGGAGCTGCTGAAGGCCCTGGAGACGGAGCCCATCGTCCTCAAGCCATGGGACCCCATGGGAGCACTGGCTCTCTAACCTCCTTTTTCTACGTTTTTCATCAGAGATAATCGGCAATGATAGCCGATGGCTTATTTTTCACGAGGGTAAAGACGACTAACCCTCTGTGCTCCCCTTTACCTCTGACTAGCCTACGGATCTCCTTGTGGTCTATTGAGATCCCCCTCGCCTTGGTGTCCACACTCCCGAGGTTGAGCCTCGTGAGCTCGTCAATGATGACGCCGTGGTCCATCCCCGTCACGCTGAGGACCCGATATGGCTTAAGCAACGGCGTGTCGACGAATGCCTCCCCGGTGAGATAGGCGATCTTGGGATGCAGCAGGGTCAGCCCGTATTCATGGGCGAGGTCGTCGATGAGCCCGGCCTTGATGAACGCCGGATCGGGCTCGTACAGGTAATCCCCTGGCACGGTTACGCCAATTTTGCCGGCGCCCTTGCTCCTCACCCGGGTTAACCTCTCGGGCAACTTGGTGGCCATCATCGACCTCCCCTCCTTCGAGAGCTTGAGGTCGCCGAACCAGAGGGCCACCTCCTTCACCTCCCCCTTGTGGGAGATAACCTCGACGTCGCAGTCGTACTCTATCCTGGAAAGGTCCGCTCCGGGGGCGACCTCCACGCAGAGGTTAGGGGAGACCTCCAATAGCCTCTCCACGAGTGACAGCGGCGGCTCGTACTCCTCGAACCTGACCGTGCGCCTCCCCCCGCTCCTCCTGCTGGGGGCGAAGAACACGAGATCCACGTCGGAGACCTTCTCCCTGAACCCGGGGTCCTTGAGGAGTTCGTAGATGTCGCCCACGACGGTCTCCACGTTCTTCCCCACGTTGTAGACACCAACGTTGTGGAGGAGCATCTCCATCTTCTCCGGGTCCCTGTCCACCGAGACGACCTTCCACCTCATCGCCATGAAGATGGTGTCCCCGCCGACGCCGCTCCCCACGTCGAGGGCCTTGCCGACCTTCCCCAGCCTGTTCCTCATCTTCCATGTACGGTACTCCACGATGGGCTGAGAGGAGGCCTGCGCCAACCCTTCTCTGTCGAACCTCATCTTAGCCGCTCTGGGGAACTTGAGCCTCCCCTTGACAAGGAAGTGGGCCGCATCGAGGATCCTGCTGAACTCCGGCTCCTTCAGCC
>JAUVYU010000187.1 GCA_030602935.1 Candidatus Bathyarchaeota archaeon
GACCCTGTTGAGGCCGTGCTCACTGATCGCCTCCTTGATCTTCTCCTGGGTGTCGGAGGAGCACGTATAGAGGTTGTCGCAGGCGTAGACGACGTTGGGTAGCGTCTCCGCGTACCTCACGACGCTGGGGACGTCGACCACCCCCCCTATATTGATCCCGCACTGGCACACGTATACCCCTATCCTTGGAGGCTGACCACCTACGAAGAGCACCTCTGGGTACTCCTTCTTGCTCACGAGGGACCCGCGCACGTCTGAGAGGAGCTCCCCTGCGCGACAAGCGGCCGCGCTCGCCTGTGTCACTGTCTCCGGGATGTCCTTGGGTGAGGAGAACATGCCGCAGACAAATATTCCGCCCCTGGAGGTATCGAGGGGGTTGAATGGCTGGGTCTTGCAGAAACCGTATTCGTCCAGCTCGACGCCTAGCCTCTCCGCCAGCTCTTTGACTCCCTCTGACGGCTTGAACCCGACGGAGAGGACGACCATGTCGAACTTCTCCCGCTTGACCTCGTCGTCCTCGCAGTAAGTGATATAGAGGTCTCGGGTCTCCGGCTCCTCCTCGGTGTTCGAAACCCTGCACCTGATGAACCTCACGCCGTGCTCGTCCTTCGCCCTCTCGATGTACTTGTCGAAGTCCTTGCCGTATGACCGCATGTCCATATAGAAGATGGTAGGCTCGACAGAGCCTGAATGCTCCTTTGCGATCACGGCCTCCTTGGTGGCGTACATACAGCAGACCGAGGAGCAGTAGGGGTTGTCGCATGTGGCGTCCCTGGAGCCTACGCACTGGATGAACGCCACCTTCTTTGGGATGTCTCCGTCCGAGGGCCTCTGGACGCGTCCCATGAAGGGGCCCGATGCGCTCAGTATGCGCTCAAACTCGAGGCTCGTGACCACGTTAGGGTAGCGTCCATAACCATACTTGCCGACCACTGTAGGGTCGAAGGCCTCGATGCCCGGAGACAGGATGATGGCCCCCACGTTCAATTCGAACGTCTTATCATGGTCCTCGTAGGCGAGAGCGTCGGCCAAGCAGACGTTCTGGCACAGCCCACATCCTATACACTTCTCCCTATCTATCGTGAATACCAGTGGAACCGCCTGGGGATAGTCTATGTAGACCGCCTTCCTCTCGCTCAGGCCCTGATTGAAAGTGTCGATCGCGTCCACGGGGCAGAACTCTGCGCACAGGCCGCAGCCGTTGCACTTCTCGATGTCGATGTATCTCGGAGACTGGAGGACCGAGACGGTGAAGTTACCAGCCCCCCCCGATAAGCCGATTACCTCGGCACAGGTATGGATGTCGATGTTGAGGTGCCTGCCACATTCGACCAGCTTGGGGGACAGGATGCACATGGAGCAGTCGTTGGTCGGGAAGGTCTTGTCCAGCTGGGCCATCACGCCTCCTATCACCGGGGACTTGTCGATGAGATGGACCTTGAACCCCGACTCGGCCAAGTCCAAGGCGGCCTGGATTCCGCCAACTCCCCCACCGACGATCAGCACAGAACCGACTCTGCCCTTACCCGATTCGGAGATGTGTTTACTATTCAGCTGAGCCGCCCCAAGATTGGTCCCTATGGCGCCATCACCCTCCGATCTTCCTGTACCTCGGGCTGCTCCCGTCGATCTCAGCGACCGAGACGAGCCCGTCGCTCTCAAGGGCGATCAGGTGCCTCAGGATCTCTCTCGGAGGCAGCCCCACGGCCTCGGCCATCTCCTTGATGGTCAGGGCATCCTCCCCCAACGAATGGAGTATCCTGTTCCGCTGGTACTCCTTCCGGATGGACTCATCCATCACCCTGTCGAACTCATCTTGAGGCAGCTTCTCCCCGAAGACGTTCCCCCCCTCGATAAGCTCTCTCTCCATACCGACGAGCCACCTCAACCTGTCATCAGCCAAGGCTCCCTTGGAAGCGAACAAGCGTTGAGACAGCTCCCCCAACTCGAGATTGGCTTCGCTGCCGAGAGGGCCCAGCTCCACTACTTTCTCTGAGAAGTCCCTCAGCAGCTCTGCAAGGCGCTCTCCCTCTGCTGGGGAGATCCAGTCGACGAGCAGCCTCTCAGGCGATATTTCGAGACTCTCCATGATCCTCTTGATCATTGCCGCCCGCTTCTCGGTGTAGTAGTTACCAGTGATGAAGTGGCAGTCTCCGAGATGGCAGCCCAGGATCATCACCCCGTCCAGTCCTTGAATGAAGGCCTCTAGGACGACAGTCGGGTCGACCCTGCCCACGCACTTGACTTTCACAAGGCTGAAATCCGCCGGGAGGTTTGACAGGGTCTCATCGGAGATCTCGTTGGGGTTGACCGCCCAGTCGCACACGAACAACGAGACCCTCCTTTTTCCACTCATCCCGTCTCTACCCCCTAGCCACGGCCGCCTCTACGAGAAAATCGTCGGAGAGCCTAGTCATTGAGATTGCCTTCTCCGGGCAACCAGCGGCGCACAGGCCACACCCCTTACACGAGGCCTCTACCAGCTTTGCGACCCTACCACTCTCGGACTCTTTGACGTTGATCGCCTCAAAGGGGCAGCACATCTCGCAAAGGCCACATCCCGAGCACGCCTTCTCATCGATCTCCGGAGTGTCGTGCTCGCAGAAACCCTCGTCGACCAGGCACTCGGCGCACGGCCCGCAGTGGACGCACCTGAGGGCCTCCCTCATACCCTGGGCCAATGTGAGGCCAAGCCCCACCTCCTCGAAGTTCCCCCGCCTATCCTTCATGGACAGCAGCGGCTCCTCCTGCTTCGGCCTCCTCTCGATGACCGTCTCATCCCTCACCCAGGTGGCCTCCTCCACCACCTCACCTCTCAGAGCCCCGAGGTCCTCCCCTCTTAGGAAGAGGTCGATAGCACCCGCTGCCCTAATCCCGGCGGCGATGGCATCGATGACGGACAGGGGCCCCGTGACAACGTCTCCCCCAGCGAACAGGCGGGGAATACTCGTCTCGTACGTCGCGGGATCTGCTTCGATCGCCCCCCGCCTAGTGAGCTTTACCCCCTCAGGCAGGAAGGAGAGGTCAGTGGTCTCCCCGATTGCCTCTATCACGAAGTCGACGGGGATCACGAACTCCGAGCCGGGTATTGGAATCGGGCGCCTCCTTCCGCTCTCGTCTGGTTCCCCAAGGCGCATCCGGATGCACTCTAGACCGGTCACCGAGCCTTCTCCGAGGATCCTCGTGGGG
>JAUVYU010000135.1 GCA_030602935.1 Candidatus Bathyarchaeota archaeon
CACCCTGATGGCCTCATGCGCCTGATCGGGGGTGGTCCCCTTCCCATACTGGGAGAGCGTCTCAGCATCCCCGCTCTCTATGCCCAACAGGACCCACTGGTTCCCGGCCTTCCTCATCTCAGGGATCGACGCCTTGTTCCTCGCGACGTCGTCGACCCTTGCCTGTACGAACCAGTAGATGTCGTCACCGAAGCCGCGGGCGTTGACCTCCCTGAACAGATCGTCGGCTCGTGGGCCGAAGGCGAAGTTGTCGTCAGTCAGCCACAGGAACTCGGCGTCGAACTTTTCGAGGCAGTACTCCATCTCCTCGGCGATCCTCTTTCCAGATTTCGCCCTCCATCGGTTCCCCCAGAAGGAGCACTGGCTGCAGAAATTACATCCGTGGCTGCACCCCCGGCTCCCCTCGATGATGAGGTAACGCTTGTCCCCGGCCATCATCTTGAAGTGGTAGCGGCCGAGGTTCTCCTCCACGAAGTGGTAGCCCGGCATGGGGAGGTTGTCGAGGTCCTTGATCATGGGTCTGGGGGCAGTCGATATTATCTCATCTCCGTGCCTGAATGTCAGCCCCTCGACGTTCTCCAGCCCTTCCCCGGAGTCCAGGGACTCCACCACCTCTACGAGGGTGAGCTCTCCCTCTCTCCTGACGATCGCGTCAATCACGGGATACTCGGCGAGGCTGGGCTCTGCTAGGGCCGTGAAGTGCTGCCCCCCTGTTATTGTGAAAGTTTCCGGAGCCGCCTCCTTCGCCACCTCCAGTGCCCGCGCAACTATGTAGGTGTTGCAGGTGGCGAGGCTGCTGACGGCTACCAGGTCTGGCGCCTCGACCTCCAATCTCCTCCGGAGATCATTCCAGCCTAGCTCCTCAGCCTGGCAGTCGATGATCTTGATCTCGTCGTCTGGGCGTCTCGACTCTAGGAATGTGGCGAGTTGGATTGCCGCAGTGGGGGGAGGAAGATACTCTCCCATCACGAACCAGAACTCTTTCGGTGGCTCAACGAAGACGACTTTCATGATCCTTCCTAGTTGTTGTGAGCCTGACCTCATTGAAATAACTTCATATCGATTCCAGAAGATGGAACTGGGAGGGTTAAATAAGGGAACAAGAATCCTCCAGAAAAAACTCCAGCATTAATAAGCCTCGATGAGCATCGAGTAACACAGTGACTCATCCATTCCACGAGAAAATCGTTCTGGAAAGATGGGAAGAGGTGTAAAAGAGGTTAGACCTTTTAATTAACGGGGTAATCCTAGGTTCAATCGCAGTTGCATTATTGGGCTCCTCCGCCTTCATCGTCAAGCAGTGGGAGAAGGCCGCTGTCCTGCGATTCGGTAAGATAATAAAGATAGTGGAGACGGGTCTCCACTTTAGGATACCAATGATCGACGCCGTACAGAAAGTTGACCTGAGGACCATGACTGTTGACATGAAGGGGCAGTCCGCCATCACAAAGGACAACATCTCGGTGGGCATCGACGCCGTCGTCTTCATGACTATCGAGGACACCGAGAAAGTGATCACCCGTATCAGGGACTACAGCGTCGCCGTGTCCAAGTACGCACAGACCGCCATCAGGAACATTATAGGCCAATACGACCTAGACGACCTCCTAGAGAGCCGGGAGGAGATCTCCATCAAGCTCAAGGATGAGATCGACAAGCTCTCCAAGGAGTGGGGGATCGACATCGCCCAGGCCGGCCTCCAGGACATCAGCCTACCCGAGGACATGAGGAGAGCCTTCGCCGTCCAGGCCGAGGCAGAGAGGGAGTCTCGAGCCATCATCATCAAAGCCGAGGCAGAGCTAAAAGCCTCAACCAAGCTGGCCGCGGCTGCCAAGAACATGTCGAACCCCAACGCCATGCAGCTCAGGATACTCTCCACGGTGAATGACGTCAGCAAGGACCAGAGCAACACCATAATCCTGGCGCTCCCCCTCAAGACACTCAGGGCAGCGGGCCTCCAGGGCGTAGCCAGCCTATCAGCGATAAGCAGGGACACGAAAAGCACATAGAGAAGCCCCTAACTTCCCCCCTTTTTCTACTCAAGAACAGTCAGAGGAGGTTTATGACCTGTGGAAGCAGGGCGATCAACCCCAGGACTATGCATAGACGCCAGAACCTTATCCTCCCGGCAAGTTTTAGGAGTATATCTATCGTAAGGAGCGCCGAGACGAAGGAGGCCAGTACCGAGAGCAGGACACCGACACCTAAGGGGGGCACCCCCTCGATCACTATCAGGCCCGCTGCTGCGGCGAAGACAGCGGGGATGCTCATCAGGAAGGATATCCTGAAGGCCTCCGCCCCAGAGAAGCCCTTGAACAGCAGGACGGAGGTCGTCAGCCCCGACCGGGAGAGCCCGGGGAGGGCCGAGAGACCCTGAGAGAAGCCGAGTGCAAGCCCTTCCTTGGCTTCCAGGGATTCAGAGGACTTTTCTCCTGAGACCTTCGCCCTTCTCTGGATGACACCTGTCATCAGGAGAGCTACCCCGGTTAGGATCAGGAGTGCATCTCCGTAGAAACTCGCACTCTTGGCGAAGATGTACAGTGGCAGCCCGATGACACCGGTCATAATAGTTGTGACCAGAAGGAAGTTGAACAGTCCTCTATCCCTCTCCGATCTACGGAGCAGAATATCCACGACCTCACGCCTGAAATACACGAGGGCGGCCAGACCGGTGCCCAGGTGGATGAAGACTGACATGTCGAGGGCCTGAGAAGGCTCAAGGCCTAGGAAGACGGTCATCAGGATGACGAGGTTGCCCTGGCTCGATATGGGCAACCACTCCAAGACACCCTGGAGCAATCCGATGAGCAGGTATGTTAATATCGATTCCACAGAAAAAAGGAGGGTTCTTACGGATAAAACATCTCCGGAGGGGTGGAGGTCACGCCTCCGTCTTGAGGGTCGTTAGGACCTTCTCGGCCGCACCGACCCCGGCTCCAGCCTCCATCTCGTGGCCCAGCTCCATCAGCGACGTCTCCATGGCGGACATTGTGGCGATGAGGTCGTTGTTTGTGCAGTTGCCCATGTGGCCCACTCGGACCGTCGTTCCGCCCAGCTTGCCCAGTCCGCCGGCTATGATGACACCGTACTTGATCCTCATCAGGCCCCTCATGTCCGAGTCGTTGATGTCCTCAGGTATTACCGGGACCGTTAGCGTGTGGGCCTCGGATCCCTTGGCGGGGAACCAGTCCACGTCCAGGGCCTTGAGCCCTGCCCGGTAAGCCTCGGAGTAGACCTCGTGGCGCCTCCATCTTGCCTCAAGCCCCTCCTCGTCGATGATCCGGAGGGCCTCCAGCATCCCCAGGACCATCCCGACGGCCGGCGTCGCGAAGTAGCCTCGGGGGTTGTCCATGATGGGCTTCCACCTCTTGAGGTTTGCGTAGTAGTTGTCGATGGGGGTGTTCCTCTTCTCCACGATGTCCCACGCCTTCTCGTTGAGGCAGAACATGGATACCCCTGGTGGCGCTCCAATTGCCTTCTGGCTGCCCGTCAGGCAGAAGTCTATGTTCCACTCGTCCATCTTCACGGGCATCCCCCCTATCCCGCAGACCGAGTCAACGATGTACAGGGCGTCTGTCCCCTTCGCCAGTTCGCCGACCTTATCTATGGGGTTGGCGATCCCCGTGGATGTGTCGACGTGCTCCACGGTGAAGGCCTTGTAGTCGTTCGACGACAGCTTCTCCTCGAGCACCTTCAGGTCTAGGGCGTCCCCCCACTCGAACCTGAGGCGGTCGACTATGCCCCCGTGGGGCTCCACGATCTCCTCCCACTTCTCGCCGAAGAAGCCGTTCTCGACGCAGAGCACCTTGTCGCCCTTCTCGATGAGGTTGGCGATGGCCGCCTCCATCCCCAGGGTTCCGCTCCCTGAGAGCATGAAGGGCGTGCCCTCTGTCACGAAGAGCTTCTTCT
>JAUVYU010000164.1 GCA_030602935.1 Candidatus Bathyarchaeota archaeon
GACCCTGACGACCTCCTCATGGGATGCCTCCGGCCTTCCGAAGGCGATGTTGTTCCGTATCGTGTCCGAGAACACGTAGACGTCCTGGAGGACGATGCCTATCTGCCTCCTCAGCGACCGTAGGCTGACGTCCCGGACGTCGTGGCCGTCCACTGTCACCCTCCCCTCCGTCACGTCGTAGAAGCGGGGCACCAGCTCCGCCAGGGTCGTCTTCCCGGAGCCAACGAAGCCCATCAATGCGACGCTTTCTCCAGGGTTGACCTTCAGGGAGACGTCTGTGAGGACCTCGTCGGATGTCTGATACGAGAACGAGACTCCCTCGAAGCTGACCTCCCCCTCTAATCGGCTCAACTCTACGGCATTCGGGGCCTCAGGGACGTCCTCGCCGACGTCTATTACCTCGAACACGCGCCTAGCGCTGGCGATGGCGTCCTGGTAGAACATGATGAGCCTGGCGAACATCCTCATGGGTCCCACTAGCTGGGCGAAGTATGTTCCGAAGAGGATCATCTCCCCTATCGTGAGCTGTCCGGCAATGACCTTCTGCCCCCCGTAGAAGATGACCAGGGCCACACCCACCGCGTACGTGGCGACCGCGGAGGGCCTGTAGAGGGACTGGATGGCGGAGGTCTTCAGGTTCGTCTCCACGTAGCCCCTGTTCTCAACCTCGAACCTGTCAACGAAGGCCTCCCCCTGGCCGTAGCTCTTGATGAGCTTGTGGGCCACGATGCCCTCCACCAGTACAGAGTTCAGCTCACCGAACTGGTTCTTAGCCCTCGCAAGGTATCCGCTGATCCTGCCGGAGTAGAGGCGTGTTGAGAGGAATACGAACGGCAGGGGTATGCTGCAGACGACCGCGAGGCCGGGGTCGATGATGTACAGGACGTACAGCGTGAAGAGGAACTGCATCCCGTGTCGGAATATCTCTCGGACCGTTTCCGAGTAGAAGAGGTCTATCGCCCCCATGTCGCTGGTCATCCGGCTTATGATCTGACCGGACATCACCTGGTCCAGGTAGCTGAATGACTTGTGGATGAGGGAGTAGTAGAAGTCCCTCCGCATCACCCTGAGTATGTTCTGGGAGAGGGAGGCCCGCAGGGTGATGTGGATGACGTGGAACACGCCCCTGATGATGGCCAGGAGCACGATGAGCGAGCAGAGGAGGATGAGCAGCCCGACCTGGTCGGTGACCCCCGTCAACCCCTTCAGGTACTCGAGGAACCAGTGAGACTTCCCGGGGACGGGGACCACGATGTAGTCTATGATGAGCATGACGAGCAGAGGCGAGAGGAGGGCGAAGACGCCGTGCCGACCGAACGCAGTTATGACGATCCCGAAGAAGATGAGCAGGAAGGGCCTCATGTAGCCCAGGAGGCGTTTGGTCAGGTCCCAGCTGGAAGCGTCGTATTCAACGTTCACATGATCGCCTACCATAGCCCAAGACGGGAGCTACAACGATCCATACTAGGGAAAGAGGAGGATAAAAAATAGAAGTGCTCGCACATGGCTTCGGAGTTGGCTCTGGAGCTGGAGGCGTGCGAGCCAGGCCTCAGGGGCCTGTTATCCCTCGCGCTCAGAGCTTGGTGGCCCAGTGGCCGTGGAGGTTGCAGTACTCCCTTGCCTGCTTCACCCTGTCCTTCGTCGTGAAGACTGCGACGGGCTTCTCACCGGGCTTCAGGTACTTGCGTATCGTACCCTTGTCGGTGTCCAGGGCGATCCACTCGATCCAGTGGTTCTCCATCATCGGGTGCTCGACGCTCCCCACCTTCACGGTGTAGGTCTCTCCGTCCGCCTCGACGACGGGGAGGTGCTTCTCGTAGCCTCCGGCCTCGGTGTACTTGGGCTCCATGGCTACCATGGGCTGCCCGCAGCAGACGAGCTGGCCGTCTCCGGCGTGTAGGACCTCAACGATGTTGCCACAGATCTCACATTTCCAAACCTGTTTTCTTTCAGTCATTTCTTATCACTTGAAAATCTGTGGCGTCCAATATAATCATTCGTACTCCCCAAGGGTACGTTGATGCACAGGTGTAGGCATGCGTTTTCACCAGGTGAGGGATTAGGGTCCTGATTTCACTCCATGCGCTCCAGCTTGAAGATCACGGGTCGGAGCCCATCTGTGCAGCAGGTGACGGTCGTGCCCTTCTCCTTGAGCCAGGGCATGTTGCCGCCGAACATTATCGTCCTGACGTTGCCCACTATCGCCGTCCAGGCAGGGGGGCAGAAGCCCTCCGGCATGTCGAGGCCTTTCACGATGAACTCCTGGCCGTCCTCAACCCTGTCGCAAGCCTTCAAGTCCCTCACGTGGGTCACGGGCATCTCGTCGAAGAGCTCCGAGGGGTCGAGGCGTCTGAGGACTGTGATCTTAACGTTCGGCATGCTTGACATTTAGATCGGATATGTGGACTCCTTTTTCTTATTAATCATTAATGTAATCGAGCTATCTTCATCGTTCTTAGCGAGTTCAGTTATTATCTTGGTTTATAAACGACAACGGCTTAACCGATAGGATGCCTCCATCGGTGTTAACCAACTTCGGCCTCTACGCCAGCATGATGGTCCTTCTGAGCATAGGCTTCACGCTGACCCATATGATGGAGAAGTTCCCCAACTTCGCTCATACCTCCGTTGCCACGATAGGTACGGCCGTTGTCTTCACGTTCACCCGTATCTTGGGCTTCAATCCCTACGTCTCATGGCCCTTCGCCGCCATTTTGAGTGGCCTAGTGGGGATCGTCCTCTTCCTCCTCGCGGTGCGCCCACTTCAACAGATAGGGGCGAGCAGGATCAAGTTGACATTCATCATGCTCGCCCTCTCCTATCTCATTAACTCGACCCTCGCGATGTTCTCCTGGTGGGTGCTCAAGACTTATAGTTTCAGCACATCCTCCTTCATGTTGAGAGGATACGACTTCCAATATCTGGGGCTCCCGGGTATAACGTTCGTAGCTCCCATAGCGTCAGTGGTTCTCGTAGTCGTCCTCCACTTCTTCCTCACGAGGACCAGGTTCGGCATCGCCATGAGGGCCACGGTGGAGAACCCCACTCTGGCCACCAGCCTGGGTGTCAATACGTTCCATGTTCACCTGGCCTCGTGGTTCCTCACCGGAGCCCTGGCGGGGATAGCAGGGGCCGCCATCCCCATGTGGCGACCTACGTCCGTGAGCGGCTCTGACCAGCTCATGATGACAGTCATCGCCGGGAGCGTCCTTGGGGGCCTCGACAACATCTACGGCGCCATAATCGGTGGTTTCACCCTCGCCTTCTCCCAGGTGATCCTGCCTTCCCTGCTCATGCGTTACTTTGGCATCTGGATCGCGGGTTACATACCAATGTTCCCACTGATCATCATCTTCTCAATCCTCTGGTTCAAGACGGAGGGGATAACCTCCTTCTTCAAGACGGAACGGATTAGAGTCGGACTCGATGAGGCTTAGTGGCTTACTTGGAACCGGTCGTTCTGCAAGCCGTTTAAATTTATGATCCGGGTC
>JAUVYU010000110.1 GCA_030602935.1 Candidatus Bathyarchaeota archaeon
CTGAGCCTTGGCGACCTCGACCCCGTCGCCGCGGAGGAGATCAGGGCGCTGGTGCGTGGCACGAAGTTCATGGGTCTCATCGAAGGCGAGGAGGGGGGCTGAAGCTGGAGTACGCGCTGTTCCTCGGGTGCATGACCCCAATACGCATGCCCTACATGGAGTCCTCGGCTAGGGCCCTCCTCGAGAGGTTCGGGGTGGAGCTCGTCGAGATGCCGGGCACCGGCTGCTGCCCGGACCCCTCACTGAAGTCCATCGATAAGACGACGTGGACCAGCCTGGCGGCGCGGAACCTTACGATAGCCGAGGAGATGGGCCTCAACATCCTGACCCTGTGCAACGGCTGCTTCGAGACGCTGAAGACCGTCAACGTCTCCCTGAAGCGGGATGACGGCCTCAGGTCGACCGTCAACGAGCGGCTTGGACGGGTCGGCAGGGAGTACGGAGGCGGGGTCGAGGTGCGTCATCTGGTTGAGGTCCTCACCAATGACATCGGCTTCGAGAAGATCTCGGACGCCGTTGAGAGGCCCCTTGAGGGGCTGAGGGTCGCCGCCCACTACGGCTGCCATCTGCTCCGTCCCAACTCGTACCTTGAGGTGGATGACCCCGTCAGGCCGGTGCTCCTGGATCGGCTGATAGAGCTCACCGGGGCGACGAGCGTCCCCTACTACAAGAGCAACATGTGCTGCGGCGCAGGGACGAGCCTCGTGGACAGCGACACAGTCAAGAAGCTCGTCCGATACAAGCTCGGCTGGGTGAAACGGGCCAAGGCCGACTGCATGTCGGTGGTCTGCCCGTACTGCATGTTCCAGTACGACGTCATCCAGAGGCTCGTGAGGGACGATGCGGGAGATAGGTTCATTATCCCCGTCCTGTACTACCCGGAGATGCTGCTCCTCGCCCTCGGGGTGGAGCCCCAGGAGCTGGCCCTGGACATGCACAGGACCAGCGTGCAGGGAGTAATCGACAAGATACAGGGAGGCGCCGGAGATGAGTAAGAGGGAGACCCGGGGAAGACTGAGGCTCACCCTGAGGTACATAACCAAGACTCAGGAGCGTATCCTCGACAGGGAGGGCTGCCTCGGATGCGGCATCTGCGCAGACGTCTGCACCAAGGAGGCGATAACCCTCTCAGAAGTGACCATCGAGGACGGCAGGCTCGTCAAGAGGCCTGAGGTCACCATAGACGCCAGCAAATGCGTTATGGGCGGCACCTGCGCCGTCTTCTGCCCCTCGGGCGCCTTGAACGTCACCGTCGAGGGAGCGGAGGAGCCCCCAGTCGTGACCTTCGAGGCGATCCCCACCCTCATTAAGACGATAACCGTGGACGTCCAGGGATGCAACATCGACTGCGAGCTAGCATGCCAGGAGTCCTGCCCGGTCGACGTCATCAAGGTCAAGACAGTGACGGACGACGATGTGGCCCGCATCTCGGATGTCGTCGTGGACAGGGCGAAGTGCATCTACTGCAAGCGCTGCGTGACTGCGTGCCCGTACGCCCTCATCGAGGTGGAGAGGCCCTTCGACGGGGTGACGGAGATGGACGTGTCCATGTGCCCTGAGGGCTGCATGGTCTGCGTCGACGCCTGCCCCAGCGATGCCCTTAAGATAGGCGAGGATGGGAAGCCCGTGCTCGAGGAGAGTTACTGCATCTACTGCTCCACGTGCGAGAAGGTGTGCCCAGAGGACGCCATAACCGTGAGGCGCACGTCAGTGGCCTGCTCCGACGTCAAGTCCGGGGCGTGGTTCAAAGCACTGGAGAAGCTTACATCCCCGGAGGTCCTGTCAAGGGAGCTGGGTATTGATGCGTCGAAAAATAGGAAGGAGATAGTGAGGACCAGGCACACCTAGTCGGCTGCTAGTAGGTTAGAGACCGCCTTCTTTCTCATGTTCTGGGCGGTCTCCTCGGCGTTCTTCAGAGACAGGGTTTCCTGCGGGCATAGGTCCACGCATCTGGGCTCCCCGTCGCAGAGGTCGCAGATGATGACGTGCTTCCTGTCAGACGGTAGGGCTATGACCCCGAACTCGCAGGCCTCGATGCACCATCCGCATCCATTGCACTTGTCCGCGTCGACTCTGATGATGCCCGAGGTCTCATCCTGGCTCAGGGCCTTCCGGGGGCAGGAGTTGACGCACGTCGGGTCGTCGCAGAGCCGGCAGGCCAGCGACGTGTTCACGATGGTGTTCAGCCTGACGGTGCGGATGCGGCTGAGCAGGGGGTTGAACTCGCCCTCCTTCTCCCCCGAGCAGACGAGCTCGCAGATCTTGCAGCCGGTGCACTTCTCGGGGTCCGAGTAGACCGCCCTTCGCTCGGACATCTCTAGGTCTCCTCCACGCCGATCTCATCGGCGATGTAGTGGAGCCCCAGCTCCCTGAGCTTTCTCTTGGTGGGGATGCCGTTCTCGGCCCATCCCCGTTCCCTGAAGTAGGCCTTGTGCATCATCTTGAACTCCTCCTCCGTGACCAGGTGGCCCTCGGCGATGCCCGCTGTGATAGGGTCGTTCATGATCCGGTAGGCGGGGTAGTCGTCCCTCACCGTCCAGCCCTCCCGGACGTTGAACGCCTTCTCAAGGTTCCAGATCCTCTCCCCGGCCTGCCTCAACTCCTCGGCTGTCACGTCGAAGCCGGTGATCAGGTTGTAGATCTTGGCGAACTTCTCGTAGGTGTCCAGGACTCCCCTGGAGAACTTGCAGAGGATCAGCGAGTCGGTGATGCTGTACTGGTCGTCCCTGGCCATGACGAGGGCTCCGTACTCCTCGCTGGCTGTGAACCTGTCGACCTTGCCCTTGAGGTCCCAGTCGTATGCGCTGTTCCGGAGGTGGCAGCCGCCCCTGTTGGAGGTGTTGAATCCGAGGCAGGACATCTTGAGCCCCCTGAGGTCGTATCCCGGGTACTCAAGCCCCTTGTTGTGCATCGCCCACTTCCAGGAGTCTCCTCCCAGCTGCTCCGCCGCGGCCTTGGTGCCCATGGCGAGGAGCTTCCCCAGTTTACCCCGTTGGTAGGCGATCATCTCGATGGCCTCGTGCTGGGCCTCTGAGTTACCGAAGGTGAGCTCCAGGCCGTCGGTGTCCTCCTTGGTCAGGAGCCCCTTCTCGTAGCTCTCCATGGCCCAGCCGATGGTGACCCCGGCGCTGATGGTGTCGATGCCCAGCCTGTCGCAGAGGTCAACCGCCTTGTTGATGTCCGGGAAGTGGTCTATCCCGCAGTTGGAGCCGAGGGCGTAGATGCTCTCGAACTCGACGCTGGCTAGGACCGACCCCTCCGGGTCCTCCTGGACCAGGGAGACGTGGTCGCAGCCGATGGGGCATCCCGCGCAGGCGATGGTCTTCACCACCCACCTGGGGTGGATGTACTCTCCGCCTATCTTCTCGGCGAACTCGAAGACCGACTCCTGCCAGTTCCGCGTGGGGAGGGCGGCCTGGTTCTGGTGGATCATGACGCTCACCTGGGTGCCGAGGCTCCTGTAGGCTCCCGTGAGGGGGCCTTGGCAGAGGTCGTAGAGCTCCTTGCAGTGCTCCAGGGTGCCCTCCATGTCGGCGACCTTGACGCTTCCCGTGCCCCTGACGGCGACGGCCTTGAGGTTCTTGGAGCCCATGACGCAGCCGACTCCGGTCCTACCCGCCTGGCGGTGCCTGTCGTTGGTGATGTTGGCGTACCTGACGAGGTTCTCCCCGGCGGGTCCGATGGAGGCCGAGCTGACGTTGTCGTCGCCGATCTCCTCCTTGATGAGGTCGAGGACCTGCAGGGCGTCTGTGCCCCAGAGGTGCTTGGCGTCCCTGATCTGGATCTTCCTGTCGTCGATGAACAGGTAGACGGGCTTCTCGCTCCTCCCCTTGATGACTATTGCGTCGTATCCCGCCTGCTTGAGGGCCTGCCCCCAGTAGCCTGACGAGACGGCCTCCCCCAGGAAGCCTGTCAGGGGCGACTTTGTGTGGACTATGTACTTCCCGCTCGTCGGCGCGGTGGTCCCGGCGAGGGGGCCCACGGCGAAGATGAGGGGGTTCTCGGGGCTGAGGGGGTCGACGCCCGCCGGCGCGTAGTCGTACAGCAGGCGGGTGCCCAGGCCGTTGCCGCCGATGTACTTTCTGCAATATGCCTCGTCTACCTCCTCGACCGAGCTCTCTCCCTTGCTCAGGTCCACGTGAAGGATCTTACCTGTGTAACCATACATCTTGATGCCTCACATTCCTCGTGTTGTCGTATGATTTGCGGGTTCTTATAGAAGAATCTATAGGTTTCGTGTATTCAAGCTATGACGGGTGCTCCTTTGATCCGGGTCGAGGTCAG
>JAUVYU010000200.1 GCA_030602935.1 Candidatus Bathyarchaeota archaeon
GGGGGTCATCAAGGCCTGCAACGAGCACGGCATCGCCATGGGCTTCACAGACGAACGCTGCTTCAGGCACTTTTGACCGCACTTTTAGTCTACACCGTCAAGTTGTTTCTACGAAAATTGTTTTATCTATAACTAATGTCAACAAATTCAGTGTCCGAAATGAGCGTAAAGGCTGACAAGATTGGAAACTGTGGGATAGACTGTGGCGGATGCCCCGCATACCTCGCTACCAAGGAGAATGACTCCTCCAAGTTGGTTGAGCTGGCCAAGCAATGGAGCTCGGATGAGATGTCCTTCAACGCTGAGGAGATGGTCTGCGACGGATGCCAAGGCCCCCGGGTGTTCAAGTGGGCGAACGAGTGTCCACACAGGATATGCGGAGTCGAGAAGGGTCACAACACCTGCGCCGATTGCGAGGAGTACTCGTGTGAGAAGCTCGAGAGCGCCTGGAAGATGATGAGTGATAAAGGGGAGGCGGCCAAGAAAAATCTGGACGCCCTAAGATAGCTCTCTACACTGGGTCCCTCAACAGGGGGGATGTCGAGCAGTGGGGTCCCCCCAGCATGTCAAGGTAGCTGTCCTCCCACTCCTTCACCTCGATCCCGTGGGCCCTCAGCTCCCTGTTTGTTACGTGGTTCCTCGCGAAGGCTACTATTTTTCCTGGCTTCAGCGTCACGATGTTGGAAGCCCCCCTGGCCTGCTCCATCAGAGCCGTCATGAGGTGTTCCATGTCATTCTCCTCATCAGGAACCCCTCCGACATAGATTATCCCGTCTTCCTCTAGCTTGTCCTCGGACACAAGGAAGTCGACGAAGCTCGTCCACTTGCCGGCGAACTCAGGGCCATGAGTTCCCCTCGTGTAGATCAGGCAGCTTCCCGCATCCCTGAAGGCGTCGGGGTGGACCATCGGGCCCATGGGTCGGCCGTCCCTCTCGCTCTGGGCTCTGAGGGCCTCAAGGGCTTTCAGGAGGAGGCTCTTCTTGGCCACGCTCTTCACCGTCTCCCCTCGAAGATGTAGGGCATCACCAGGGCTTTCCCCCTGTCGGGGTAGTTTATGACGACGTCGAGGTGCATGTAGTCCAAGGCGGGGTAGTCCGGGAGCTTCACGGCGCAGATGTACCTGAGTACTCCATCAGGGTCTCTGTCGAAGAGGGCCTTCGCCGCCTCCATGAACCCCGTGTGCGTCGACCTCTGCCCGAGGCCGACGGCGATGGTCTCCTCGTCCACGATGTGGGTGTCCCCTCCCTCGATGCACGGGGGCTCCGTCAGGGACTCCTGGGTCTCGTTGGCGTCGTAGATGACCTCCACCTTCTCACTCAGGATGGGGTCGTACTCGTATGCTAGCTTCACGACCCGGGGCTCGAATCGCCTGCTGTAGCGCTTCATGTTGCAGATGACGGTGCCCACCTGGGTTGTGAAGGAGGTGTCCCTGGGGTAGGGCCATCCTACACGCTGGAAGTCGGGGAGAACCACTCTGTCAGCTCCTTTGTCGTAGTAGGGCTTGGGAGGATAGCCGCAGAGGAGATGCTCGACGGTCAGGTCCTCCGCTTTGGGGGCCACTGGCATGTCCCTCCAGACCTGCTCAACCATCCGGCGTCGCTCCCCCAGGGTGGCAGAGTCAAGGGCCTTCTCCAGGATGGAGGTCACCTCGAATACGTTCACTCCTTCAGCCTCGAGGTACTTCGAGAGCTGCCGCCATTGTTCCCTGCCACCGTCTATGTCAGCATGAGGGGATCGAGCCAGGAGGTTGGTGTTTGACTCTATACCGGTGAAAGGGAACTTTTTCTCCCAGAACTGCTCGATAGACTCCTGAACCAGGACTGCCCGTAGGGTTCCAGACTCGGATCTGACGGTCCACATATGAGGGAAAAGGGGTTCGAGGGCAATAAAAGGTGAACTGAGGTATAAAAGGCGGGGACCTTCCCCAGCTATAAACTTCCTAATAATGTCTTGGGCAGATAACACGATACCTAAAATAATGATGGGGTCAGTGACGTTATAATGCAGAGAACGTTGAAATCCCCCGTATCCATATGCCAGATCAGGAGGTCAATAACTAATTAATGGTTCGTAAAAGGATAAAACAGATTGAAGGGAATAAAAAGTAGATGAATAGTTACGCGAAGCTAGCTGTCTTCATCGGTGTGCTCCTGTTCTCAGTGAGCCTGATGTCGGTCGCTATCAACTTCCTGGGCGATCTCTCCAACGTCGACTTCCAGGTGGAGATAGAGCAGGACATGGTATTAGCCACCGGAGAGCCCGGCGAGAGGATCAAGGCAAACAAAGAGAGGATCAAGGTCAAGGGAGCACTGCTAGGAGCGGATTCCCCTCTCTTCGAGATCTGGGGGGCTCCCATGACTCAGTATCTGAGGTGGACCGTGGGGGAGACCTACGAGGACGGCCAGTGGGACCGGTACGAGTGGCGTGAGCCTATCGCCTACGAGGGGGAGATACTAGGCACGAATGTGTCGTTGGAGAGTAGCCTAGACATCATCACCTACGGTGTCCATCCCCTCTTCAATCTCACAACGTTCGCACCCGTAACATTAAACGCGCTCCAAATCAGTTTTGAGGAAATTATTTTCAGGTATCCTTCATTACAGATTTACTCACCCATACAGGCCTTCATCACCCCCTATGACGTGACCTACGCCCTGTATGACTTCTCGTTAGATACAGTCGAGGGGGCCACCATCGTATACGATGAGGAGTATCAGCAGGTCCCCAACGGGCTCAGATCCGAGTTGTATCCCTACGCGTCGAGCATCATCGAGGGTATAGAATCACCCTACGAGCGGCTCAAGGCCCTTGAGAGACACATGAGGGAAAACTTTGAGTACGGCGCCGACTTCGAGCCAGTGCCTGAGGGCATGGACCCCGTCGTGTGGTTCCTCTTCAATCAGACGAAGGGGACCTGCGCCCACTTCAACTCCGCATTCGTCCTCCTTGCCAGGAGCCTGGGCCTCCCAGTGAGGGTAGTAGCCGGGTTCCTCATGGTCCCCGACCTCACCTACCAGCGAGTGATGCCCAACAAGGGCCACCTGTGGGCGGAGGCCTACTTCGAGGACCTCGGCTGGATCACCTTCGACGCG
>JAUVYU010000030.1 GCA_030602935.1 Candidatus Bathyarchaeota archaeon
CCCCGATCCTGAGGTTGTACTTGATGCCCCCCATGCCCAGGGACATCTTGGGGACGCCGTTCCACGTGGGCCTGTAGCCGCTGCTTCCCGATGGCACGATCTCTCCCATGACTGCGAGCTTGAGCAGCTTGTCCTTGTTTGTCTCGATCATCTTCTCATACCTCCAGGTCCAGTATCTTCTTCAGGTTCAGGTCCGGATCCACCTTGGGCACGATCTGGCCCTCCTTACAGGAGAGCAGAGTGGAGACGCCGATCCCGTGGCCCATGTGGTTGCTGGGGCCCGTGATGACGACGCCCACGGTCACCGCGCCGTGGAAGTAGCCCCTGCCGTAGTAGGACAGGGTGTCCTCCAGGAGCACGATGTCCCCGAACCTGAGGTCCTTGCAGAACTCCACTGCGTCGGGGC
The DNA here is from genome assembly GCA_030602935.1 of Candidatus Bathyarchaeota archaeon. GTDB lineage: Archaea > Thermoproteota > Bathyarchaeia > TCS64 > TCS64 > BS750m-G28. The sequence continues at coordinate 407 of JAUVYU010000030.1, forward strand.
TCTGGGTCTGGATGTCCCAGTTGCTGGCCTGAGGCGGGGAGCCCCCGGCGCCCTGGCCCACGTACTCCATGGGGACAACCTTGGTCACGGGCACGTGGAGCTTGCCGTCCTTCTCATCTATCCCCCAGGACTCCACCAGCTCCGGGCTGCAGCTGACGACGGCCACGCCGGGGTAGTCGAGGAACTTGTGCCCCGCCCCCTTGGCGCGTATCTGGACCTTGTCCCCGATGGTGAGAACGTCCAAGACGTCCTGCTTGAAGTGCATCACCACGTGGTGGCCCCTCCCAGGCAGGTACCCCACCTTCCCGATGACCGTGCCCCACTTCCCCTTCGCCTCTCCGCCGAGGACCTTGACCCTGTTCCCTATGTTGGACAGGTTCCTGAAGCCCCCCTTGGCGCGGTCGGTGTCCGTCCCGTCCGCGGAGACCCCGGGCTCGACGTTGTCGCCGAGCTCCCAGCCGTAGCAGGGGTCGCCCACCTTGACGTTGTAAACGATGCCCCCCCTGCCCAGGCTCATCTGGGACTTGTTATCCCAGGTGGTCGTGTATGTGGAGGGGATCGCCGTGTGGGTTATCTCGCCCTGCAACGCTATCTCCAGGAGATTATCCTTGTTCGTCTTCACCAATTAAGAAACACCGCAGAGAACGTTCTACATTCCATATTTGACTGTTGCCCCCGCCCTCAATGACGTTTATATATGCTGGCTACATTTCATATCGAAGCTCAAAGAAGGTCACAAAGTTGATGAGGGGAAACCAGTACGACGCCGCCATAACAATATTCTCGCCCGAGGGGCGCCTATACCAGGTCGAGTACGCCCTGGAGCTCGTGAAGCGTGGGGCACCTATCGTGGGCATCCACTCGCCTGAGGGCGTGGTCCTGGCTGCCAACGAGACCCCGGAGAGCAATCTTGAGGACACTAGCACGTTCAGGAAGATATTCCAGATCGACGAGCACGTCGGCGTCGCCATCGCCGGCCTCAGCTCCGACGCACGGGTCCTCATCGACAAGGGCCGGGTCTTCTGCCAGAGCAACAAGCTCCTCTACGACGAGCCCGCCGACATCGAGGGACTCGTGGGCACACTGAGCGACCAGATCCAGGTCTACACCCAGCACGGGGGCATCAGGCCCTTCGGGGTGAGCCTGATCTTCGCCGGCGTCGACACCACCGGGCCTCACCTCCTCACCACAGACCCCAGCGGCTCCTACAGGGGCTACAAGGCTAGAGCTCTGGGCAGGAACGCCGAGGAGTCCAACAAGCATCTGGAGGAGAACTACAAGGAGGACCTGTCACTCGACGAGGCCATAAAGCTAGCCATCGAGACCGTTGAGAAGGGCTCCGGCGAGAAGCTCACGCCGGCGGTCGTCAAGCTCGCGGTGATCCCGACGGAGACCAAGACCATGAAGAGGTTGACCGACGAGGTCGTCGCCAAGTACATGCAGTAGATTACCTATTCCTTTCTGTATCTGAAAAGGGGGAGTAGTTCCTACTCTTCCGCGTCGACGATGCCGGCGCCGGTTATCGCGAACCTGATCCTCTCCTCGGGGAGGCTTGGGGAGTCGATGACCCTGGCGAGGCGGGTGTTCTGCTTTCCCTTCCTGAGGAAGACCCTGTGGGTGCAGGCGTGGGCCATGACGTGGCCGCCGGTGGGCTTGTTGGGGTCCCCGTACATGGTGTCCGGGGTGGCCAGGACCTGGTTGGTGAGGACGATGGCGACGTTGAACGCCTCCGCAACGCGTAGGAGGTGGCTGAGGCAGCTGGCGAGCTTCTGCTGGCGCATGGAGAGGTTGGCGCGGCCGATGTACTCGCCCCTGAAGTGGCCTATCATGCTGTCGACGATGACGAGCTTGATGTTGCTCCTCTCCACCAGCTCGGGGAGGCTGCTGATGAGGATCGCCTGGTGCTCGCTGTTGTAGGCCCTGGCTACGAGGATGCCCTCCAAGATCTTCTCGGCGTCTAGGCCCTTCTCCTGGGCTATCTGCATGACGCGCTCGGGCATGAATGTGCCCTCGGTGTCTATGGCGCAGACGTTGCCGCCGAGGCCGCCCTCCTCCTTGGAGAGCTGGGCGTTGACGCTGAGGGTGAAGCAGATCTGGGTCTTCCCTGAGCCGAACTCTCCGATGAGCTCGGTGATGGAGCCCGTCTCGACCCCTCCGCCGAAGATGCGATCCAGCTCGCTGGAGCTGGTGGTGCATTTGAGCATGCTCTTCCTCATCTCCAGCACCTCCAGGGCGGGGATGAACCCGGGGTCGACGTGCATCCTGGCGAGGCGGCAGACCTTCAGGGCGGTGTCGCTTCCCATACCTGCGACATCCGCTATCTCCCTGGCGGGGGTGACGGCTATGGCCTTAACGGTGGTGAAGCCCGCCTTCAGGAGCTTGTTGACGGTGGTGCTCGCGACTCCTTTCAGGATCCCGGGTTCAAGTACTTCAGTCAAGTTATCTCTCCTCGGTGCGAACTCCGGTTTCCGGGATATAAGGGGAACGTAGTTATGTGAGGGTAGGAGAGGCGAGTGAAAGTGGCACAGCCCCGTGAGAGATACCCTTAGATACTCCTCGACGAAATTAGGCTGAAAATGCGCTCCGCCATAATCCTCGCTGGGGGACGCTCCACCCGGATGAACGGGGACAAGGGTCTCAAGGAGCTGGGCGGAGAGGCTCTCGTAAACCGGGTCATACGACGGGTGGGCGAACTGGTGGACGAGATCCTCCTCGTGGTCGGCTCGGAGGAGCAGAAGGAGGCATACTCCAGGGTCGTTGACGAAGACGTCACACTTCTCGTGGACCTGTACAGCGATGGCTCCCCTCTCGTCGGAGCGATCACGGGCCTCAAGCATGCGAAAGGTGAGTACGCGTTCATGGCGGCCTGCGACATGCCCTTCATCTCAGACGAGGTCGTCGAGATCCTCTTCAACGAAGGCGAGGGGCACGACGGGGCCGTCTACCAGTGGCCCAACGAGTGGACCGAGCCCCTGCTAGCCGTATACAGGGTGAAGCCATCCCTAGAGAAGGCGTTGGAGCTCTACGGCTCAGGCGACCTCCGTGTCCGGAGGATACTGCAGAACCTCCCCAACGTCAAGATGATCCCCATAGAGAACCTGAAGGCCATCGACGCCGACCTCCACTCACTCTTCGACGTTGACACGGAAGAGGCACTGCGGGAAGCAGAGAGCATACTCAAAAAAATGGGATAAACGGATAGAAAAAGGGGTTCTTAGATCAGCTGCTCGTCGAGCCCGGTTTTAGGGATCAGTACCGTCAGGATACCGTTCTTATACTCGATCGTCCTCTTCTCGGGGTCTGCGACCCAGGCTGACAGGTCGATCTCGGTCTCGAAGCTTCCCGCCTTGAGCTTCAGCTTCCCGTCCTCTGTCTCCAGCTGGATGTTCTTCTCGTCGACTCCGGGGAGCTCGATATATAGCGTCAGCTGATCCTTCCCCACGCTTATGTCGTAGAGGGGCTCCCGGGGCTGCTCTGGGTTGGGCCTCAGCGGCGGCAGTATGTCCGTGGGTCTGCCCAGCGGGGGGCGTACCAACGGGGGGCGCTCCCTGAGCCCGGGGGTCGAAAAGAAGCCCCGTGCGATGAATCCCTTCATACCGGGCCTCTCGATGGGCTTGAAGCTCCAGTTGCCCTCGAGCTCGCCGGCTTTTACCTTCTCCTTCAGCGAGTCAAAGTCTGAGAACATTGTCTCGAAGGATCCGAATCCCTTGAACATGTCCTCGGTCATCTTCTTCTGCAGCTCCTCCATCTCCCGGAATACGTCGTCTATTTTCATTCTCTCATCTCCTATACCTGTTCGAGGATCTCCAGCATCCGCCTCATGGCGACGCTCATCATCAGGAACTGGGCCTCGCCGTTACGGGTCGTCCTGTATCTGCCCTCGTCGTCCTTCTCTATGAACCCGGATCGTCTCAGGCGCTTCGTGGAGTCTGAGACGATCTTGGGGTTCATCCCCAGCTCGTTCATCAGCTCCGTGAATCCCATGGAGCGGTCGGTGGTGCGGAAGAAGGAGCGCATCATGCGCATCCTCCCCCGGTTGGCCAGGGCGTTGAACAGGCTCTCGAAGCGGGCCATCTCGCCCTCCATCTCATCGAGCTCCCGGCTGAGGGACCTCCTGTCCCACTGGCGGGCGTTGAGGGGTATCTCCCAGAGGACCTTATCGTCCTCGACGAGCATCAGTTTCAGCATCGCTTTCTTCCTCGCTTACCATCTGGTAAGTTACTGTTTGGTAATTACCAAAAGGTAACCTATAAACTCTTTCTAGGCGTCCCCGTCACGTTTATCAGTCACACAAGATATGGTGAGTGTGAAATGCCCCAGAAGAAGAGCCTCAAGCAGATTGAGAGGCAGCAGAGGAAGAAGGACAGCAAGGATAAGGAAAAGGAAAAGGGGGGCAGGGTGATCAAGACCATAGGCACCCTGGATATCGAGGAGATCGACAGCGAGGATCTCATGGAGCAGCTCCAGAAGATGAAGGCGGTGACCCCAACGGGCCTGGCCATACATTACAGCCTCAAGGTGAGTATGGCGAAGCGGCTCCTGGAACAGCTCCAGAAGGACAAGGTCGTGGAGATGGTCTCCCGCAGCCACAACCTCAAGGTCTACGCCCTTACGGCGGACTAGGCCCGCTCGATCCTTATCTTAGCCCCGCTCCTCAGGCCACTGAAGAGCCCCAGGTTCTCGGTCACCTTACCGAAGGTATTCACGGGACTGTAGGGCCGGGTATCACTTGTGTAGATGACCACCGCGTCCTGCATGGGCCAGTACGCTATGTCACCGGCCTTCACCGTCTTCACCGCCTTCTCCGCCCCACGCCTTATCCCCACGATGAACGAGTAGCCCCCGGGCTGGGAGTGGAGGCGGCCCTCGAGGGGCATCTTGGACATGAGGACGCTGAACGTGAGGGGCGCGGAGAACCTGATGAACTCTCCCGGGGCCTCCCCGACGCCCGGGAGGACTATTCTCACAGGTATCCTGGACGGGCTCTCATCCAACGCACTCTAACTCCCTGTAACGTATCTCACAATCTTCTCGGCCACGTTTATCCCTGTCGCGCCCTTCAGGCCCTGCCACCCGGGGGCCCCGTTAACCTCCAGCACCACCGGGCCATCCGGGGACTCGATGACGTCGACGCCGGCGTAGTCGAGGCCCATCACCTCCGTCGCACGGACGCCGAGCTCCTGGATCTCCTCGGCGACGGGCTCGTCCACCATGGTCCCCCCTTGGGCGACGTTGGTCTTCCACTTGCCTTTCTCGCCGTACTTCACAGCGGTCCCGATGACCTTGCCCCCGACGACGAAGACCCGGATGTCCCTCCCCGGGTTGTCGATGTACTTCTGGACTATCAGGGGCTGCCCGAGGCGGGTCAGCATCTTCCAGGCGTTGTAGGCGAGGTCGTGGTCGTCGAACTTCAGGGCACCCTTCCCCATGCTTCCGAGGATGGGCTTGTAGACGCTCACCCCCATCTCCTGGGAGCGTGTGTAGGCCCTGTTCATGCTCTCCGTCGTGAAGGTCTCCGCGACAGGCAGCCCAGCGGCTTGGAGGGTGTACTGCGTGGAGTACTTGTCCCTGGCCCTCCTGAAGGCGTAGGTCGGGTTGACTACCCTGATGCCCGTGACCTCCATATGCTCCATCATGCTGATACGCCGGGTGAGCTGCTCGCAGCTGCCTGGGCCGAAGCTCCGGAGGAAGCAGACCTCGGCATCGGTTATATCCTGGCTCTTGAGCCAGAACTTGGAGCCCTCTTGTGAGACCTCGGAGGAGACATCGATGATGCTGCCCACCGTGACTTCGTGGCCTAGTTTCTCCGCAGCCTCAGCGAGCTCTTTACCGTTTGCGCTTGGTGCACTGCCATGCAGGAGGAGGACCCTCATAGAATCTCTCGTTAGTCAACATCCATGGGCTAAATATATGTGATTACCCTCGGAGAACGCCCTCTGGAATAAAGTCGAGTATCAGAGATAGTCTCTCAGGTTGTAATCGGGCTTCAGTCCAAACTTGGAGCTTATCAGGCGGCCTATGACTGAACCCACACACTCAGCGATGATCTCAACGAGCTTCCGGTCGTCCTCAGAGAAGGCACCGGCGTCCCTCCTCCCGATCTCGATGACCGCCACAACCTTATCCCTAACCTTGACGGGGACCACTAGCTTCGATTCTTCACCATCTTTAGAGTTCGGTTTCAACACGCTTTCACCGGTGCGTGCAGCCTCGGCGGCAATGCTCTTACCCTTCAGGGGCCGCTCTTTGGGTTCAATCCCGCCTATGCCCTCGCAGGCTTGCCTCAGGACCGTTCCCTCGATGATGTTGAAGTCTCCCTCATCGATCTCCAGCATAACGGACACGAACTTCAGGGTCAGGTTCCCTATCTCCTCGATGGTGGTCACGTCCCCGAGGTCCTCCCAGAGGCAGTACAGGGCCTCCAACATCTCCTGGTACCTGATGCGGTCCGTGATGTCCCTGAAGATCCCCTCGAAGCCTGTGACCTTGCCCCTCTCGTCGAGCCTGGTCCTGACTGTGGTCTCCAACCATCCCAGGCTACCGTTGAGGGCTCTGAACCTCCTGAGCACCCTCACCACCTCCCCCTCCCCCATCACCTGCTCCAGGAACTCGTCGGAGGCGTCCCTTGAGGCGTGGGTATCCCAGAACTTCAGCCTCCCGTGCAAGACGTCGTCTGGCGAGGAAAAGCCGAATATCTCAGCCCCAGCCCGGTTTATCGCTGTGTAGTTTCCCTCCATGTCGAGC
>JAUVYU010000129.1 GCA_030602935.1 Candidatus Bathyarchaeota archaeon
GGCAAACATCAGGGACCAGTGCAGCTGGGTCCACATGAGGGAGCCAGAGGCCGCCACAAGGAAGGCAAGAGAGCTGGTCAACATGGCTGTGGCCAAGGCTCGGGGCCTCGAGCCTCTGGAGAGGCCCACGGTGGGAGTCACGCCCCGGGGCCTAGTGATAGGGGGCGGCCTGTCGGGGATGACCTCCGCGTTGGCCCTGGCCGAACAAGGCTTCGAAACATACCTCATCGAGAAGGAAGAGGCGCTGGGTGGAGTTCTGAGGAACCTATACTACTCGATCGATAACGTCGACCTGCAGTCGTATCTTCAAGAGTTAACCCAGAGGATGGAGGAGAACGATCTAATCCAGGTCTTCCTGAACGCCGAGGTGGAAGATGTCTCCGGCTACGTGGGCAATTTCAAGAGCACCGTCATCTCCAGTTCCAGTGGCCAGTCGAAGACAGAGCTGGAGCATGGGATAGTAATCGTGGCCACCGGCGGCGAAGAGTACACCCCAAATGAATACCTCTATGGGGAGAACTCAAGGGTTGTAACCCAGGCGGAGCTGGAGAAGAGTCTGGCGACAGGCGACGCTGAGAGGAAGCTCGGCAGCGTGGTCATGATCCAGTGCGTAGGGTCCCGCGATGAGGATCACCCGTATTGCAGCAGGATCTGCTGCGTTGAGGCTATCAAGAACGCCCTGAAGATCAAGGAGGTCGACCCGGAGGCCGACGTTTACATACTCTACCGAGATGTCAGGACGTACGGCCTTATGGAGAAATACTACGAGGAGGCTCGCGAGCGTGGGGTTCTCTTCATCCGATACGAAGAGGAGAAAAAGCCTGAGGTTTCAGTAAGATGGTCCGATGGAGATGAGGGATTGGAGGTCTCCGTCTACGACCCGGTACTCGGGGAGCAGATCGCCATAGACGCCGATCTCGTGGTGCTGAGCGCGGCCGTGCTACACTCAGAGGACAATGAGCGCCTGGCCAAGATGCTGAAGGTCCCAGTCAACGAGGACGGCTTCTTCCTCGAGGCCCACGCCAAGCTGAGGCCCGTGGACTTCGCGACGGACGGGGTCTACGTCTGCGGCTTGGCCCACTCTCCGAAGCTCATCGAGGAGAGCGTGTCACAGGCGAAGGCCGCCGTCTCCAGGGCGTGCATGGTGCTCTCGAAAGACGAGATAGAAGCCGAAGGCATCTCGGCGAGAGTAAATAAAAATCGGTGCTCAGGGTGCGGCCTCTGCGTCCTGGTCTGCCCCTACAACGCCTTGGAGATCGACGGGGAACAGAACGTGGCCGTGGTGAACGTTGCCATGTGCAAGGGATGCGGGGCCTGTGCGGCGACCTGCCGGAGCTCGGCGATAGATGTGCTGGGCTACACCGACGGGCAAGTGTACGCCATCATCAACGCGCTTGGAGATGATGACTGACTTGAGCGAGAAGGAGGGTATCAGGATCGGTAAGGAGAACATCGAGTTCAGGCGGCTGCTCATGGAGACGCCCGGGGCTGAGAGGATCATGCTTTGCTACCAGTGTGGCGTCTGCACCGCCGACTGCCCCGTGGCGTTGAGGGTCAAGGAGTTCAGGCCGAGGAGGATCGCGAGGCTCGCCGTCCTGGGGCAGAAGGAGAGGCTGCTGGAGGGGGACACTCTCTGGCTCTGCGCCGGCTGCTATACCTGCTACGAGCGCTGCCCGGAGAAGGTCAGGGTCTCGGAGATAATTTCTGCGCTCCGGAAGCTGGCGCTCAAGGAGGGCATCATCCACCCCACGTTCAAGGCTCTGATGAAGAGTATCGCCGAGATGGGCTACATCTACGAGATCGGCGACTTTCAGAACGAGATGAGGGAGGATGAGGACCTTCCCCAAGCGCCCGAGCCCGAGGTGAAAGAGATCGAGGCGATAATGAGGAAGACCGGCTTCCTCGACTTGGTGGAGGGATGCTGAGATGAAGTTCGCGTTCTTCGTGGGATGCACCACTCTGGCCCGCCTCTGGGGCTACGAGATAGCCACCCGGAGGACGGCGGAGAAGCTGGGGGTGGAGCTGGTCGACATGCCTGGCTCCGGCTGCTGCGGGACCACCTACCTTGAGACACTCGACCATATCACGGCCCTGGCGATAGCAGCCCGGAACATCTGCATAGCCGAGGAGATGGGGCTGGACATAGTCACCGTCTGCAATGGCTGCACCGAGGTGCTGACCAAGGCGAACAAGGAGCTGAAAAAGGACCCCGAGCTGAGGGAAAAGGTGAACGAGGTCCTCGCAGAGGTCGGGAGGCGGTTTGAAGGAACCGTCGAGGTCAAGCACATCCTGAGGATGCTGAAGGAGGACATCGGCCTGGAGAAGATCGGGGAGGCGGTGGCCAGACCCCTGAAGGGTCTCAGGGTGGGCGCCCACTACGGGTGCCACTTGCTGAAGCCCTCGGACGTGATGATGTTCGACGACCCGGAGGTGCCCACCACGCTCGATGAGCTCATAGACATAACGGGCGCCGAGAGCATCCAGTACCCCAACAAGCTGGAGTGCTGCACAGGCCCCATCATGGGCGTCCGGGAGGACGTGACCTGGGCCGTCGGCCTGGAGAAGGTGGAGACAGTCAAGAAATACGCCGATATCATGGTCACTTCGTGCCCCTTCTGCTACCTCACATACGAGAGGTGCCAGCTCGTCCAGGAGAGCTCGCCTGATGTCCCCGTCGTCCATTACCCCCAGCTCCTCGGCCTTGCGCTGGGCATTGACTACAAGGAGCTGGGGTTCGACAACAACAGGATAGACGCCTCGGCAATACTGGAGTTCATGGAGGATTGAAGGGGGATCTGAGCTTTAAACAACCTTGAGGAAGGCGATGGAGGATGACTGCTGTGGAGCAAGGATCTGTCTCGAAGAAACCCGCTGTAGTGGAAGAGTGGGAGCCTAGGATAATCGCCTTCCTGTGCAACTGGTGCAGCTACGCGGGGGCCGACTTGGCTGGGATAAGCAGGATACAGTACCCCCCGAACATCAGGGTCGTACGTGTCCCATGCTCCTCCCGCGTGAGCCCGTATTTCATCATAAAGAGCCTGCAGCAGGGCTGAGACGGGGTCCTGGTCTCGGGATGCCACCCGGGAGAGTGCCACTACATCAGCGGGAACCTCATCGCCAGGAGGAGGTTCGCTGTACTGAAGGACATGCTGGAGTACATTGGGGTAGAGCCTGACAGAGTTAACTTTTCCTGGATCTCGGCGGCTGAAGGAGAGAGGTTCTCGAAGCTGGTCAGGGAGGTCGTCGAGAAGGTGAAGGCCTTGGGCCCTGCCCATAGGCTCGTGAAGGGGGAGTAAGGGATGGAAGGCTTGGGGAACTCGATAAAGGAAGCTGCCGAGAGGTTGCTCAATGAGGGAGATGTCGACCTAGTCATAGGGTACGAGAGGGGCACAACGCCGCTCCGTTCGACCCCCTGCTTCATAGTGGATTCCGGTGATGTCGACAGGCTCATCTGGGACCCCACGTGCGACGCCAACCTCGCGAAGTATCTGATCGGGCAGGATGCGAAGATTGGCGTCTTTGTCAAGGGATGCGACGCCCGCTCGGCGGTGGTCTGCATCGCTGAAGGGCAGATAGATCGTGATAAAGTCGTGCTGATAGGTCTCCCCTGCTCAGGGGTAGTAGACAGGAAGAAAATAGATTCTGTACTGGACGGTCGAGAGGTCCTTGATGCGACGGTGGATGAAGAGCAAATAACTGTCAGGGGAGAAGGCTTTGAGGAGGAGCTTCCCACTAAAAACTTCCTCTGCGATTCATGCCTGAGCTGCAGACACAGAACCCCCGCAGTCTACGACATAATGATTGGAGATACGCCAACAGAGGAGCCTGACACAGACGAGTACGCCGAGGTCGACGAGTTGGAATCGATGACGGCGGAGGAGAGGTGGGCCCACTTCGTCGAGGAGCTGAGCAGCTGCATCAGGTGCTACTCGTGCAGAAACGTCTGCCCCATGTGCTACTGCAAGGAGTGCTTCGTCGATGAGACGATGCCCGCTTGATTCGACAAGACGAACGATCTCTC